>JABMOA010000021.1 GCA_013204355.1 Candidatus Woesearchaeota archaeon
CAATTAGATTGAATCCCTATTGAAGAAGAAGAAGAAGAAGAAGAAAAATCAGATTCATTCACAGGTAGAGATATTTCATTGATACCATTTCCAATAATTTTTTCTGAAGTATTTTCATTTGAGTCTGTTAAGTCTAAAGTATTTTTTAATGAAGAGGGAGGTATTGATACATTCTCTGTAGAAGTTATTTCATTTACGGAATTATTTAGATCTAACTCTATTCCAATCACTGCACCGGTAATTAAGGAATGATCTGCAAAATTTAATCCAACGAAAATAAATAACATAAAAGCAAGTACAAAAACAACTATTCCTATTTTCTCTTTTTTATTTGTGTTCATTTATTATTTATCTCATTTGAAATTAACATCAAAACCCTTATCAACAATCGCATCTTGACCCTTATATACTTTCATGACAATATCATATTCACCTTTAATATACTCGTAGAGATATTGTTGTGCGAAGATGAAGACTTGATCTGATTTTAAGTAATAAGGACCATATACATCAGCAAAGGAGGTATGACGGTCTTTATTGAAGTTGATCTCAAGATAATAGACTGTATCATCATTAGGTAATTGAGAAACAACACCACCAGTTAAGGTATTTTCATATCTTACTGTTACTAATTGAGGATCTTGAGAGACAACTAATCTTTCTTTATCATCTCCAAAGATTGATGATAATATTGGGAAGTTATTTACTGATTTCTTAAAAACTTTTAATACTTCTTGAACAGTACCAGATTCGGATTGATCTAATTGAATCTGGCTTGCTTTTTCCCCTGAAACAATGATGGTGTAAAGATCAAGCGTTTTTGTCTCAGTGTCAAGATCTACAGCTGTTCCTGTGAATACTTGGGAATTGATTGTGATTTCCTGTTCTTTAACTGTTTCACCGGAAGATGCAAATTGAATTTTAATTTGTCGAGGCACAGATAAGCCGGATTTGATTTCTATAGTTTTATCTAATGTCTGACCTGGTTCTAAAGTTATTTCTTCAGGGTTAACAATTTCTGCTTTCAATAATCTTCCAGAGATTGGATTTGGAGATAAATAAATGGGTACAATTTTGGCAGCTAATGAATCTTTTCCACCGAGCGTTTTTGTTGTGACTAAGAAGAAAGGATCGTCAATATCTTGGAAGAGTTCTGGATTAAGTAACATGCGTTTAGTTCCTGTGTTGGATAATGTCACTTTAACTTTGGTGATGTCTCCATCTTCTAACGTTTGAAAATTTGCATTGAGATATTTTTTGATATTATCAGGATCATAAAAAGATGAAGATACGGCTGCAGGAGCAGCAGCAGAAGGAGCGGCAGCAGGAGGAGCAGAACCACTAGAAGCAGACGCGGATGTTGTTGATGATGTTGTGGAAGTTCCCGTACCTACATCTATTTCTGTAACACAAGCTTGAAATACTGGTCCAAAATCATTAATAGTATCTCCTGGTCTGAAAAGTGTTGTTTGTGTCTCATTAAATGGCCAATCATTTTTTCCAGAAGATTTAGCATCGGCAAAACCGTCACTATTGGAATCAGCTCCTTTATTACAATAATCTTCCCAGTTATTTCCTTGAGGATATCCACTAACAGTTGTATTCCACTCATAATTATTATTTGGTAAGAATGTACTAATATCAACATAAATTCCTCCAATGTTTTTGAAGGTGTTATGATAAAAAGAAGTATTATAATGAGACGAACCAGGTGAGATTTTAATTGAACTATATGTATCATTCCAGGTGTTATTTCTAAAAACCGTATGAAATGAATCAGTAATAATGCTTGCCCAAAAAGCAACTTGACTTCCAATTTCATTACCAATTGCGAGAGATTCATTGCAACTATCAAAGTTTGCTCTCTCCCATGTTGAATTTGCAACAGTTACTAATCTGCTATTCGTACATTCAAAGATACTTGTGTATGCTGAATTATTTTCAACAGTAACATTTGTGGAGTTTGTAATTTGTACAGCAAAAGTAGTGTCACCAAAAATACAAGAATTTATTGTGACATTATCTCTTGAGTCAATAACTAAAAGTTCAGAAACTCCTGTAGCTGGATTGATTGTAGTGTCATCACAAGTTAATGTAACATCATTACTAGAAATATTAAGATCACCTGTATATGTCCCAGGACATAATGTGGTGTCGCTTGAAATTTGTAATCCTGGACTTGGTCCAGTACAATCCAGATCTAATGATAATTGAACAACAGTATTATTTGTTGTTGTTAAATTAATAGATGTTTCATTCGTAACATTAACACCTTGGTATGTAAAATAAACACTGATATTATGTGGTGTAATATAAAATACGTCTGTACTATTTTTTTTCCATTCTGCTAATTCTAATCTATAAGTTCCATCAGACCCACTTACAGCACTTTGATCTAAAGTTGTACTATCATTAAAAAATGCTTGAATTTGTGCATTTGGTAGCGCAACACCACTTGCTAAAGTTACATTAACATCTACATACCATCGTAGATATACTGAAGCGTCTCCTGTAATTGAAACATTTTCAGGTTCAATAGAAATATTTACCAAAGAGTTATTTGTTGCACCATCATTTTCTGAGACAACTGCAAAATTGGAATTATTATCCAACACACTATCATAAATAGTGTTGTTATTTGACCTATTAAATACAATCCCATAACTATTATTGATAATTGTAAGATTTCTAAATATAGAATGATTTGTTGTATGAAGAAATAAACCACTGGTGAAATTATCTATTTGTAAATTTTCTATTTGCATACTCCTTGTATTGGTAAGATTTATACCATCACCATTATTAGCTCCAGTAAGATTAAATCCTTGACCAAAAATAGTATGTCCCTCTCCAAGAAAATGAAGTCCTGCTGTTGTACAAAGGTAATTATTACCTATTTGTAAACTCGACGTGAAAGAACTTCCACAATTGACAGCATCAATGGTAATATTAAGTTCACTTTCTGTTAAATTACGCAAATCAATTGTAGATGTATTATAGGTATAATTATTCAAAGAACCAATAATAGTTGATGGACTAACAATATAATTAATTTTATTATTGTGATAATAAGGCATGACAGCTAAAGTTAAAAGACCCGTAGAATCTGTGGTGCCGTTTACATCAGCTGTACCTAAAACATCTTTAGCTTGAACGGATACTGCATTGATAGGTATCCCATTACTATCGCTAACATTAATTGAAAGAAGAGTTCTATAATAGACATATTGTGTGGACCCTACTTCTAATAACGAACGATTAATAGATGAATTATAAATTGTTACATTCCCATAGTTAGGACCAGAGTCTGATTGAACATCATATGTATTTCCTGTGAAATTAGTATGCCAAATCTCTGCATTTTCAACTTGACTATTCATTTGAAACGCTTTTGTATTTTGTTCTAAAGTATCACTGGTAATGTTTCCAGAATTAAATGCGCCAATGTTATATCCTATACTTGCATTGTAAATGTAATTACCTGTGTAAAGATAGTCTTGACCTACATGTGAATAGGGATAAATTCCTGTCCCATTATCAGCTTGGGTCACATTATTATTTGTAATATTTCCAGAATAATTTCCTACTGAGATATCTGGGTCAACATTAATAATGCCAGAAATACTATTAATTGATGTAATTAAATTATTATCTATATGTCCCTTGTCCACCCTAATTAAATATATACCAGCTGTTGAATCAACTGCATTTCCTGAGAGATTGTAAAGATAATTATTTGTGATTGATGTTACATTACTATCCCAAACATTAATCCCCCAAAAACTAGTATTGGAGATATTATTATTTTCAATTGTAATGTTAACACTATCATAGATTGTAATTCCTTCTGTGTGGTTGAAGAAAACAGAATTATTTACAACAATATTTGTCACATTTCTAAAATAAGTTCCATTTGTAAAGTTTGCAAAATTACAATCTTGAATCGTAATATTATTGAGATTTTCAATCAGTAAACCGTTACTTCCTGTACCTGAAATTGTTGCATCATTACAATCTAAAGTTAAATCATTTCCCGTTATGTTCAAACCAATTCCCGTACAACTTGAAATGTTAGAAGTTAACGTAATACTTGATGAAATTGTGTCATCACAGGTATAATCTGAAATTGTGATTGATTGATTCGCTGCGGTGTTATTAGCACTTCCATCTCCTATGAATACTTCACAAGTCCAATTATCATTTCTGTTTGTTGTTAATGATGAAATTATTGCAACATTATTCAACGTATTATTTGTTATTTCTGTGGTTCCTGACTGATACGATGTGCTTCCATTATACCACGTCCAATAAGCTGCAAGTAATGACTGTTCTCCATCAGTTCCATTCACCCAACAATTTAGAGTATCATCTGTAAGATTATTTGTTGATGATGAATTTACCGTATGTTGAGACGTTGTGGGATTAGTATTTGAGAAACTTGTAGAGAGATTTAATCCATAACTACTAAAAGAGGAAATATTAAAAGTATATCTTCCAAGACCAAACGTTGTGAGATTACATCCTAAGCCTAAACAGTCAATGCCATTATCATATAAATCATTAAGGTCAGTTGAAACATTTCCTAATTTGTAAATATGTGATGCAGGTTCATACACATCATATAATGTTAATAAAGTAGTTGTGTTTAAAGTTGTATCTGATAAACTAAAATTTGATAAATTTACAGCTATTGAGAGGTTATCTATAAAGAATGTATGATTTAATCCAAGAGTACCATTAACAGAAACATTAATTTTAGATTGACTCCATTCAATTTTCCCAAAAGAATTGTTGTAAATCAAATAATTTTTATCCGTAGAACTAGATAAATCTTCTATTTCTTGATTACTATCATTGTAATTTGTGAGATTATTATTTATTAAATAATTTAAATTTGCACCATTTTCAAACCCAATACCAGTACCATTATAAACAATAATTTCATTATTTTCCAAAGTAGAATTTCCTAAATTCAAACGAATCACATAACTATTCGTATAATCACTTGCTTGATAAAAATAATTGTTTGAAATGGTGGTATTTTCTCCAGGATAACTAATTGCAGAGAACCCATCATCATATACATAAAAAGAATTATTATTAAAAATGGTATGAGCCGCTGGATTAAGTACTAAACGATCACCTGGTCCCCCATATATAGACAAAATATTATTCTCAACTGTTGCTGCACCATCTAGATTTAGAACATTATGTAAATAAGAGGTTACATTATTTCCAGAAATATTTGTATTATTTGCAGTTGCAAAAATATAAATTGGATAACCACCATCTCCATAGTCAACAATTGTGTTATTGAATATAGTGGTGTCGGCTGAATTTCTAACATAAATACCTTCAGCACCTAAAGTAGCTCCTTCTTCTATTACACAATTTTTTATTGTAACATTATCAAAACCATTAATGTCAACCCCATAACCTGCTGAAATGTTAGAATGGTTCACCAAAAAACCATCACAATCTAAAGTAATATGACTTGCATTGATGAAGAAACAAGTACTTTCATTACTAACATCTGCAGTCAGTGTTAAATCTGCAGTTACATTTCCACAAGTTGATGAAGTAGCTTCTCCTACAATGCCAAAATTCTGTGATTTAAAAGTATTAGTAGGAATGATGACTTCTGTTGTAGGAGCAAAGGTTTCTTCTGGTGAATCTAGTAATAACTGAGTTTCTTCTATAATTGGTTCTGAGATTAATGGTTCTTCTACCAAAGATTCTTTTGAATCTGAAATTACCTCATGAGGTAATTCTATTATAGTCTCCTCAGTTTCATCAGGGGATATATTTTCTAGGACCATTTCTGTTTCAGAATTATTTTCAATCAAAGGTTCAAGTAATGTTGAATTTATAACATTATCTACATCTAATCCAATCCCAATCACTGCCCCAGTCAAAGTAGAATTCTCTGAGAAATATAAACCTGCAAAGCCCATAAAAGCAATTACTAGAAAAAACACCACCACTAGTCCTATCTCCTCTCTTTTACTTACGTACATTAAGCTAATTATATGAAAGTTTTAGTATTTATAAAGCTTTATAGAAATAGAATTTTTTGAGGTCTTTAATATCCTTTAATCATCGGAAACCTTTATAAATACTTCTCATTCTAACAAGATGTTACGCACACATAAGGTTTATTGATGCAAAAATAACCTTAATTTATAATAATAGGAGGAAAAAGTGATCATATTATGACTAAGCAAAGCGCATGTCATCGTTTGATTAAACTTTATTAAAGTTTATGGCAAAACAAACAATTGAAACATTAATTCAAGCTGGGAAAGCTACAGCAGCTCCACCGTTAGGTCCAGCTTTAGGTCCAACTGGTGTAAACATTGGACAAGTTGTCGCAGAGATTAACAAGAAAACTGCACCTTTAGAAGGAATGCAAGTTCCTGTCAAAGTTACAATTGATACTGAAACAAAAGAATTTTCTATTGAAATTGGAACTCCACCTGCAGCTGCTCTTATTAAGAAAGAAGCTGGTATCAAGAAAGGTGCAGGGAATCCTTTAGCAGATAAAGTTGCTGATTTGAAAATTCAGCAAGTTATGAAAATTGCAAAAACAAAAGAGGATGCACTTTTAGGAAAAAACCTTAAAATGAAAGTTCTTGAAATTGCGGGAACATGTCAAAGTATGGGTGTCATGATTGAAGGTATGATTGCATCTGAAGCTATTAAAGCAATTCATGAAGGAAAATTTGATGATCTTATTGCTTCAGGAAGAACAGAATTATCTGATGAAGAAAGAAAAGCTTTAGAAGAAGAGCGGAAAAAACTTCAAGCAGGCATGGAAAAACGTAGAGCAGAATTTGAAGTTAAAGCGAAAGGAATTCTGAAATCATTTGAAGGTAAACCAGCTAAAGTAATTAGAAAAGCAATGGAAGAAGCAGAAATCCCAATGCTTATCATTAATGAATTAGCACCAGCCGAAGATAATAAGAAGAAATAAACTTTCTTTTTTTATTCTTACTTTTATTTTTTTATTAATTTGTCTCAAAGAATTTATAAAGAAATTCTATAAATTTATGTTCATGGATAGAAGATATGAATTACTTGGAGAAACTATAGAAATTTTGTTGAAATATCAAGGAAGAACTGCTAAATCTTGTGGAAGAGATTTAAGTCCAATTTTTGGAGTTTCTTCTCCTTTTGCGGAATCATGGATTAATTTTGCGCGGAAAGGTTATATTTATGGTACTCCTGGTACTCCTCAAAATCCAAAAAAACAACGAGAGAGACTATGCCATTTTTTAAGATATTTAAGGATATCTCCAGAAGCAGAAATAATACAAGGAATAAAAGAAAGAGATCATAATTTCGTGTATCCTCCAGA
>JABMOA010000022.1 GCA_013204355.1 Candidatus Woesearchaeota archaeon
GGAGATCTCCTTTTTTACCTTGCATTAATTGATTGTATAAATTCTCACCAATTGTCCACTGGTTGAATACATGACGAATGTCCATGTTAATTCCAAGTTGTTTTTCAATGTTAACAATTGCTTCCCCAGTTACTCCTTTTGCTGAAAGTGTTTGTGCGTTGATGTGTGGACTTCCATTTAAAGATGCACGTCCTAAACAATATTTGATAATCCCATCAATTTCGTATTCTGAGTATCCTAATCTCCTTAATGCACCAGGGACAGAATGATTTACAATTTTAAAAAATCCACCACCCGCTAATTTTTTGAATTTTACAATTGCATAATCTGGTTCTACTCCTGTTGTGTCACAATCCATTACAAGACCAATTGTCCCTGTAGGTGCAAGCACAGTTGTTTGTGCATTCCTAAATCCATATTTTTCTCCTAGGGAAAGTGCTTTATCCCAAGAATCATGTGCTGTATCTAGTAAGGCTTTTGGACAGATGTCTTGATCAATTGATTGTGGCATAACTTCCAGCTGTTCGTAGTCTGTATAATTATATGCAGCTCGTTTGTGATTTCTAATTACTTTCAACATATGTTCTTTATTTTTTTCATACATTTGAAATGGTCCAAGAACAGATGCTAATTCAGCAGAGGTTGCATATGAATCACCAGTCATAATTGCAGCCATTGCAGCGGCGTATGCACGTCCTTGATCGCTATCATAGGGAATGCCTTGTAACATTAATAATGTTCCAAGATTTGCAAATCCTAATCCTAATGTACGAAATTGAAAACTTTTGATTGCAATTGGATCGGATGGAAATTGTGCCATAAGAACAGAAATTTCTAAAGTGATTGTCCATAATCTAATTGCATGACGATAACCTTCAATATCAAACCCATCTTCAGGGGTATAAAATTTTACAAGATTCATGGATGCTAAATTACATGCGGTGTCGTCTAAAAACATGTATTCAGAACATGGGTTACTTCCGTTGATCGGCCCATCTTCTGGACAGGTATGCCATTCGTTGATTGTTGTATTATATTGTAATCCTGGATCTGCTGATGCCCATGCGCAATATCCAATATCATCCCATAATTTTTCTGCAGGAATCGTCTGCATAATTTCTCCCGTTTTTCTTCCAGTTAAATGCCATTCACGTCCTTCATCTAATGCTTTAAAAAATTCATTTGGAATTCTGATAGAGTTGTTGCTATTTTGTCCGGAAACTGTAAGATACGCTTCTGATTCGTAATGTGTATCAAATTCTTGTAATGGTAATTCATAACCTTGTTTTGCAAGGTCTAATGCTCTGACCATATAATTCACAGGAATGTTATCTTTAGATGCGAGTTGTAAAAGTTTTCGTACTTCAGGATTTTGTAAAGGATTTTCTTCTCCTTTAGATAGCTCTATGATTCGAGAAAGTCTTTTTTTCAATGTTTTACTTCCTGCAACTAAACCTGCAACTTTTTCTTCTTCACGTACCTTCCACCAAATGAAATCTAAAATTTCTGGATGGTCTAAATCTAATGAACACATTTTTGCTGCTCTTCTTGTTGTCCCACCAGATTTAATACTTCCAGCTGCGGTGTCAAAGATTTTTAGGAAACTCATTAATCCAGAAGAAGTTCCACCACCAGATAATTTTTCTCCTTTACCTCTTATTTTGGAAAAATTACTTCCTGTTCCAGAACCATACTTGAAGATTCGTGCTTCTCGTGTAAGCAAGGAAAAAATTCCTCCTTCAGTGACAAGGTCATCATTGACAGATTGAATAAAACACGCATGAGGTTGTGATCTTGTATAGGCATCTTTAGAATATTCTAATTTTCCTGTAACAGGGTCAACGTAACTATGTCCTTGTGGAGGTCCTGTTAAGCCGTATGCAAAGTTTAATCCTGTTGTAAACCATTGTGGTGAATTTGGTGCTGCTGATTGATTGATAATCATGTATACCATTTCATCGTAAAAAATTTGTGCGTCTTCAGATGATGCAAAGTACCCGTATTTTTCTCCCCAATTTCTCCAACAACCTGCTAATCTATGCGCTACTTGTTTGATAGATGTTTCAGATCCTGTAATGACTTTTCCATTTTCATCTAAAAGTAAATCTCCTTTATCATTTCGTAATGGAACACCTGCTTTCCTAAAATATTTTTGTGCAAGAATATCAGTTGCGACTTGTGACCAGAAGTTTGGTACTTCTACATCTTCCATTTGAAACACCATAGATCCATCTGGATTCTTAATTTCAGATGTTCGTTTTTCATAAGTGAACATGTTTCCAGGATTTACGCCTTCTTTTGTATAATTTCGTGGGATTTTGAGTCCTTGTTTTTGTGTTGCCATTGTTTCCATTTTATCTACCTCATTGATTTAATTTCTTGTTCTAGTATTTGTGGGTCTTCAATTCCTTTGTAAACCGTTGCATATCTTAGGTATGCCATCTTATCTTCTTTTTTTAATTCTTGAAGGATGAATTTTCCAATATGAATTGTTTTGATAGGATTAGATTTTTTGTTGAGAATTTTTCGTTGAACTTTGGTTGCAAGAGATTTAATGATTTGAGATTCTACTTTCCCATATGCTGGTTTGATACTTCGTTCAATTTTTTCTAAATCAAAATCTTGGATACGTCCATCCTTCTTTTGAACTTTAAGATTGAACTCTGCACGTTCATATGTTGTGAATCTATTGTTACAAGAAAGACATTCTCTTCTACGTCTTAGTGTATCATCTACAATTCTTGATTCCAAAACTTTTGTGTCGTTGTTGTTACAAAATAGGCAATACATCTTCAAACCTCTTTTTAGTGATTCAACAGAAAGCAATACTTTCTGAGCATCACCACAAAACTTCTTCGTAGTGATAAAACGCTAGATGTAGTGTTTTAAGTTTACACTTTTCATTTATCTAGTGTTAAGGAAACTTGAAAGAAATAAGGGATTTAAATATATTTTAGTTTTTTGATATATAGTTTGGAGGGGTTGTTTTGAAAAGGAATATTTTTTAAAGATTTATTATTTCCTTATTGAGATGCTTGA
>JABMOA010000023.1 GCA_013204355.1 Candidatus Woesearchaeota archaeon
ATAATATTCCTATTTAAATACTTTTTGGTTACCCATGACCACAAATAAGTGCATTCAACGCCTAAAAACTCAACTTTTATATACCTTCAAAAAATAATAGGTCCTATGAAACGTTTTACAATCACAACATATCCATTAGAAAATAAAACTGTTTTTCTACGTGTAGATTATAATATCCCATTAGAAAAAGGATATGTGAAAGATAATATTAAAATAAAATCTTCATTAGAGACAATCAAATTTCTTCTTTCAAAAGGATGTAAGATTATCATGGCAACGCATCTTGGAAGGCCAGAAGGGAAGGTTGTTCATGAACTTAAAGTAGATCCACTTGTAAAAGAATTACGAAAGTTATTGCCAAAAATCAAAATTACAAAGGTACATGATTGTATTGGTACTAAGGTAAAACAAGAAATTAAAAAACTAAAACCGCAACA
The DNA here is from genome assembly GCA_013204355.1 of Candidatus Woesearchaeota archaeon. GTDB lineage: Archaea > Nanobdellota > Nanobdellia > Woesearchaeales > GW2011-AR9 > 1-14-0-10-32-24. Next base: position 438 of record JABMOA010000023.1, read on the forward strand.
AATATTATTTTTAGAAAATTTACGTTTTTATGCGGAAGAAGAGGAGAATGATTTTGTTTTTGCCCATAGTTTAGCAGAAGGTTCTGATGTTTTTATCAATGATGCATTTGGTGTGTGTCATAGGAAAAATGCGTCCATTAATGCAATCACAACTATTTTACCAGCAATTGCAGGATTCCAATTAGAAAAAGAAATTTTTAATTTGTCAAAAGCACTAAATCCTGAAAAACCTTTGATATGGGTCATGGGTGGCGCTAAGTTACAAAAGATTGATCTTATTAGACAAGCTTTGAATAAAGCTGATTTTGTGTTAATTGGAGGTGCACTTCCGTTTTCGTTCCTACGGGCTATGAATATTTCTACAGGTATGTCTAAAGTTGATTGTGAAACGATTAGTGTGGCACGCGACATTCTCAAAAAGAAAAAATGGCGCAAGAAATTAATTTTACCTGTTGATTTTAATGTTGCAGAAGCCTTTTCATCACGTTCAAAATCTGAAATAGTAAAATATAATAACATTAAATCGGGTCACATTGCATTGGATTTAGGCCCAGAGACAATTACGTTGTTTAAAAGATATGTTAGAAAAGGAAGAACCATTGTATGGAACGGCCCTTTAGGATATTATGAATGGCATCAATTTTCAACCGCAACTAAAGAAGTTGGAAAAACCATTGCGCAATTAACTGCGACCACAATTGTGGGGGGTGGAGAAACGTCTGATGCAGTTATAAGATTCCATTTGCAAGATAAAATGAATCATGTGAGCACAGGAGGTGGAGCTGCTTTAACATATTTATCAGGTAAAAGATTGTCAGGGGTTGTAGCTTTAGAACAGAACTATCAAAAATTTCATCAATTTGCTAAAACAAGGTGAATATTTCTTTCAAGAGAATCTTTTGCAATTTTTTGGAAAAGGTATTGTTCCTTTGCACAATCGTCTTCTTTCTCACGAGCCAAACCTTCTAAGAATACAATTTCTTCTTGTAGGATTTCTATTTGATTATTATAATGGGTTAGTCTATATTCAATTTCTTCAACACGAAGTAAAAAATCACGATCTTGAAAGGCGTAATTTATCCCTTCAATCTGTTGTTTAAGATTGGTTAATTTGGTGTGTATGTTTGGAAGATAATCATCGCTTTTAGATTCTAATAAATCTCGTAAAAACAGTTCTTCTTTAAGAGGCATTTCAATTTTTCCATTTTCTATTAACGCTTTTAAATGTTGAATGACATGCTGGATTGCAAGACCTTCATCTTCAAGAAATGATCTCAATGCATTAGTAATGTAACTTGGCACAAGATAATTATCATGTTGAATTTCCATATATTTTACAAGAGCATTTTTTAAATCTCTAAAAAAATTTAGAATTTCTGTTTCTAATTCCTGTCGTTCTTGAAATAAATTTTGACGTTGATTTTTTACCTGAGATAAATTACTATAAACCAAAGAATTTTTGCGTAATTCTAATTCTTGTTCTTTCTCTTTTTTCTTTTCTGATGCAACTTCTAATTTTTCTCTACGTTCTTGCACTTTTTCACGAATTTGTCGTATTTTATTTGTTAAACTTTGGATATTCATGAGTTTTTCTTGAAGAATGACAATATTATGGATTCCTACAACTTTCACTTTTTGTTCAAATTCTTCTCGTAAACCATTGATTCTAATTAAAACTTGAATTAAAGGATTTACAATAATCTCTTCTTCAGTATGATCCTTTCTTTTTTCTAGGAATATGAAAGAAAATTCATGTGCAAAGGAACTTTTTTCAATTTTTGTAAGAAGCTTTTCTACTTTCTTTTCTAAAATTTTATTAATTTCAAGCATTTTCTCAATGTTCATCTTTTTTGCAAACGTTAAGAAATCTAAGAAAATTCTGGTTTCGTTAAAGAAAAGGATGACTTCTTGTTTCTGCTTTGGATCATACAATAAACTTGTTTTTTCTTCCCATTTATCTAATTTACATTCTAAAAACCATCGCTCATCTTTTAATTTTTGAATGTAATCACTTAATTCTTTATACAAATTATGTGAAAGAGAAATACTTCTTCCTTGAGCATCTAACCATTCCTGTGCGGCAGAAAAAGGAAGTGTTTCTAGTTCCCCTTCTTTTTTTCCAAACTTTTGTACTAAAGTTGTTACCCATCCCATTTAGAGCTAGGATGAAATCTGGTTTTTAATGATTTCTACGAATCAGTATATAGAATTGAAGTTTATTCTGGGATTAATAGGTTTACCTTCCTGCAAAAATTTCTACAATATCACCATGCTTCAAAGGATGTTCTTTTCCTACGGTTCGCTTTGTCAGAATGTCAATTGCACGGATAAAATTTTTTCCAAAATCAGTATGTAATTTATATGCAAAATCTAATGCTGTTGATCCTGGAGGCATCAGGAAACAATCTGGAAGCGTATTTCCATCTTTATCTTCTAATTTTGATCCACCTGGGAAAATTGCAAGATATCCTAATTTATCAAAGACAGCTTCATCCAAGATATTTTGGACACCTGTTGAACCATTTTTTTCTAAAACGTTATCTTTGATGAATTGGAGAGCATTTTTTTGTTTTTCATTTAATTTTGATTCATCTTTAAATTCAAAAGAATTATTTCCAGGAATGTAATCAATTAGTTCTGCTTTACTTGCTTGTCTCAACGCTAATTCTGATTCACTGCTCACAGCAACAAACGCATAATCTGGAAACATTTCTTTTAATCGTGTGAAATTTTTCTCCGCACCAGGAACATCTATTTTATTACAAGCTATCGCCATTGGTTTTGTTTTTCGTCTAAGGAATGTTGCGATATCTTTGAGATTTTCTGCTGTCCACTGATGTGGTTTTTCTTTGTTAAGATTTAATATTTTAATTGCTTCATCAATTAATTCTTCAGTTACTTTTAATCCGGATGATTGTTTTGCTAATGCAATTTGAATGGGTGCTTTTTCTTGCACAACTGTTCGTGCAAATTTTTCCCAACCTTTTGTTAAAATTTGAAGATACCACATATCTAATTCTACTTCTAAAAATTTTACATCTCCTGCTGGATCATAACTTAACGGATCAACGGATTCTCCTTTTTCATTTGTTGAACCAGAAATATCAATTACATGGATTAAAACGTCTGCTTGACGTAAGTCATCTAGAAATTGGTTTCCCATTCCTTTTCCTTCATGCGCTCCTGGAACCAACCCTGCAACATCAATTAATTGTACAGGCACAAATCGCCAATCTTTAAGAACGAATCCGTTACGCGGGTTAGATGATTTTCCAAATGGTATTGCAGGATCTTTTACTTTGACGTAACCAACCCCTTCATTTGGTTTGATTGTAGTGAAAGGATAGTTCGCGATTTCTGCTTCTGCTAAGGTGGATGATTTGAAAAATGTACTTTTCCCTACGGAGGGTTTTCCTACAATGCCTACTAGCACGAGGTCTCACCTCGTGATAGGAGGTCCCGAAGGATAATGAGGATATCTACTAACATAATATGCTTAATAAAACGACATTTATATAAAGATTGTGCGTGTTTTGAAGGTATGACATTCGCATTCGGACATCTCATTGGTGCATGGGTTCTTGGAAAAATTTATGAAAAAGTTAAATCTAAGAAATTATCTCATCTTACCTGGGGTTTCTTGTTACTTGGAGGAATTCTTCCTGACGCAGATTTATTATTAGATTGGACTCTTGGCACAGAATTGCATAGGACAATCACGCATAGCCTTTTCTTTGCTGTAGTGGTGGGATTACTAGTTTTTTTTGTAGCTAAGTATTTTACAAAAGAAAATAAAAATATTGGGATTGCTATTGGAGCTGGTATATTGATGCATCTTTTTCTAGATTATTTTTCAGTATATGGAGTTCCATTACTTTGGCCGTATCTTAAATATTTTACACCTTTAGGAAATTATTTTAATCCGATTAATGGAGGAATTATGAATCAATCATTAGAACAACTTCAATTAACTGCAAGATTATCAGTTGTAGACATGGCGATTGGAACTGCATGGGTTGGATATTTGTGGTTTAGAAAAAGAATCCAATTCTAAAGATTTATATATTTCCATAAATTAACATCTTATATGCCTAAACATAAAGTTGCAAATAAAATCCCTATATTTCCAGAGTTTCAACCACTTAGAGTAAAGTATAAAGATATTTTTGATGCAAAGGCATTCTATGAATCTTTACATGAATGGTTTCAAGAGTATGGCTG
>JABMOA010000024.1 GCA_013204355.1 Candidatus Woesearchaeota archaeon
CCTCTGTATTATCTTATTCATAAATAGCACCTCTTTTTGTCTTTCCTAATTCAAAAAGAAAGTAAGGTGCTATTTATACCTTATTTATAAAGCAATTCTACAGAGCCCATTAATGAACTAAGTTCTATTTCTAGAATTTTAAATGATTAAAATAATTTGAAGAAAAAAAAGTTTAGATTTATTTACTTGAAGCAGCTTGTCTTTCTAAATCACGTTTTTTTGCAAGTGCAACACTTTTGATATTACCTTGATATGCATTAATGATCTCTTCTGCTAAAGCATCTTCAATTGCAACTTTTTTATTGAAAGATTTTACATAAGAACCTTGCACAAATGATCGTAATACAATGTCAATTCTTCTCTGAGGAGCTACATCTACTGCTTTAGGATATCTAGCTCCACCATATTCAATTGCAATTACTTCTTCACGAGGTGCTGCATTTTCAATTGCGGTTACAAGAATCTGAAGAGGATTAATTTTTAACTTTTGTTCTGTTTTTGCTAAAGCTTTTTCTACAATCCTTAAAACTTTATTCTTCTTACCTGTATTGTGACCAGAACTCATAAAATGTTTCTTTCCTTTATGTCCTGAAGACATTAATTTAGCTGCAAGTCTTTCTACAATGAATGTGTTTGATTTATGGAATCTATTTCCAGCATACCTTGCGCCTGTTTTAGGTAAAATACGTGGAGCCAAAGTCATATATCTTTGAAGTCCTAAGTCTTCAACCTTTACGCCTTCAACATCCCATCTATTAAAAAATTTTATTTCTACCATTTTATCCTTATCTTCTCGCTTTCTCTAATTTACCACGTAATAACGCATTTAAACTTTGATCGTTAACTTTTAATACTTGCCATCTCACTCCAGGAATATCTCCCTTCGCACGACCCATTTTACCACCAATACATTCAATGATTACTTCATCGTGTTCATTGATCATCTTCATTGCACCGTCTCCAGGCATGAATGCAGTAATTTGTTTTCCATTTTTTACAAGTTGAACTCTTGCACATTTTCGCATTGCAGAATTTGGTTGCTTTGCTTCAATTTGAATTTTTTCTAATACGATTGCTTTTGCTTGTGCCGCACCAGCTAAAGGATCATGTTTCTGTTTGAATATTTGTCGTTTTTTAGGAAGCTTAAAAGTAGCTCTTCGTTTTTGAAGTTTCTTTGCTGATCCTAATCCTTTTGATTTCTTTGCCATTTTTGTTTAATTTACTCAATTTTGATATCAATGCTATAAAAGCGACTTATTGCCCTTTTAAGCATGTTTAAGTTCTTACTTTGACGACCTATTAATAAACTTTTCGTCTTTTTGCTGCTATCTTGAATTTTAACACAATTTTCTTCTAAAGTTACGTGTTCAATTTTTAAAGGATATGCTACATTCCGAACGAATTTACATACGTCGTCATCATACTCAATAATCTTAATTTTTTTGTTGAATTTTTGTTGAAGAGTCTTAATATTAATTGCTCCTTTGCCCAATGCTTTCCCCATTTGACCTGATGCTACAACAAAATATATTGTTTCATCATCTTTGAAACAATCTACAACACGAGCATGTGTCATTTGTTCCATTACCGTTGAAAAACCAATGGTTTCCGGATCAAGCTTTAAACGGGCCATCTTATGATTTAATTGCAAGAACAGAGATGAAAAAGTTCTTTTTACAAAAAACACCTAATTCCTCATTATTCATGTCTAAAGAAATTACTGTAATTCCTCCTAAACCTGCATAATGTTGAACGTCCTTTGCTGTTGCATCTGGACAATTTTTTGAAAGGTAAACTTTCTGAACACCTTTAGCCTGTAAAGCTTTAAGTGTTTTATCTGTTCCAATAATTACTTTGTTATCTAATAACTTAGCTCGCAATTCCTTTAAATCCTCACTGATTTCTTTTTTAACTTTTGCCATTTTTATTAATCCTCATAATTATTTCATCTTTGTTACTAACCCTGGTAAACCTGTCCCTAATGGAACTGGTTGGTTAATCATGACATTCTCTACAACTGAAGACAAGTGATCAACCTCTCCTTCTAATGCTGCATTTATTAAATGTTTGATTGGTGTCTCAAATGATGCTCGCGCAAGTACACTCGCTTTCTCACTTACAACACCGTAACGGGTAATTCCTTTTACTTGACCATTAGCACACATGATATCTGCAACAAGCATGATGTGTCTTATGTTAACATTCAAACCTTGTGATTCAATTACTTTATACACTTCATCAATAATTAATTGACGTGTTGCTTCAATACCAAGAACCTCAAAAGTTTCATAAAGATCATTAGAAACAGTTCTTGTAGTATCAACTTCATTAAGAGAAAGTACATCTTTTAAGTTTGTGCCCGCAGTTAATACAATATATTCTTCACCACGCTTTACAGGAAGAACTTGTTTGATACCTTTAATTCCGCCAACTTTAATTGCTTTGATTTTTTCTTTCAAGTTATATAATTCTTTGATTTCTTCAGTTTTTCCTTTCTGAGAAAATGTGATTACATTTTCTTCAAATTCAATATTAAATCCTTTTGCCTTGATTTTCATAGATTTTACCAAATCTTTCACAGCAAGATCGAAGTATCTAATAATTCTTTACTTAATGTCACAATTAATGTTTGTTCAAAAATATTTAATGAAAATTCTTGCACAAGTTCGCCAAACATTTTTTCTTTCATACGTGCTGCAAATTTACTAATATTTTCAAGTTTGTTATGAGGACTTTTCAAATAAATTTCCATCATTGGTGTTTTAATTGTTTTTTGAGCATCAAAGATTTCAATAATACGTGGAAGACCTGTTGTAACTTGTACTTCAGCAACTCCTGCAAGATGGAATGTGTTTAATGTCATCTGTGTACCTGGTTCCCCAATACTTTCAGCACTTACTAAACCAACACATTCACCAGGATTGATTTTAGCATCCTCATAAGATTGAACTGTATTATTCATAACTTCAATTAACTTTGCATCAGTTCCTGAACTTGGAAATAAACCTTTAATTTCTTCTATGATTGAAGGAGGTAGCTGATTTTTGTATGAATTCAATATTTTATTGTGATCTGCCATTAGTTCTTTCCTCCTACTACTTCATGCACAATTTTTTGAACATCCAATTCTCCATTCTTAGTTTTGGAGACATCTAATCCGTCTTCTCCATAGGAAAATTGAACAATACGACCACTAGCATCTCTAACGGAACCATCGTAATCTACTTTAAGATCTTGCATTGCGTTGGATAATCTTCTATAAAGATATCCTGATTTTGGTGTACGCAAAGCTGTATCCATCAGAGCGTCTCTTCCAGTCATCGCACCAAAAAAGAATTCATGTGGTGTCATACCTGATTTGTAATTGTTTCTAATAAATCCACGTGCTTTAGGACTCAAATCTTGTTTTTTGAAATATGATAAAGTTCTTTCAGAAAATCCTTGTGAAATCCGTTGACCACGTAAAGCTTGCTGACCTACAATTGCGGTCATCTGTGCAATCTGTAAAGGGTTTCCTCGTGATCCACAACGAGCCATGGTTACTGCTGCTGAATTTTGAACTTTTTTCATTGCAATATCTCCACTTTTATTCCTAGATCTATTTAAGACTTCAAGAATACGTACTTCTAAAGTTTCTAAGATTGATCGTCCTGGAAGAGCTTCAAGATTACCTGCATAATATGTATCAATTAATCGTAATGCATCATTTTCAGCCTTATCAATAACATTTGTTATTTCTTCCTTTGCTTCTTTTGGAAGATCAATATCACTTAATCCAATAGAGAAACCACGACGTGCAAGAACTGTTACACCTAATTTTGAAATCCGTCCAAGTAAACCTGCTGTGTAAGATGGACCGTATTTTTCATAGATATTTCGTAACATTAATCCACTTTCTTGACCTAAGTTTGCTTTATCCATGTAACCACATTTCAATTTACCATCAACAATCTTAACATCATTTCCACTTTTATCTTTTCCAATGAAATTGAAATCATTTGGTAATAAAACTGAAAATACTTCTAAACCATCAATTTTATCTTTGTTTGATAAACCTGATAAATCTGTTTGACCACACGCATAAAGTAAATCAACTGCTTCATTTCGTGATAACACTAATTCTTTTGTTAGTAAATAATTTCCTGTAATTGCATCTTGAATACACCCTACAACACTTAATCCATACCTTGGTGAAATAATTTGGGTTTCAACAAGCATTAAGATTTTTGCTTCTGCACGTGCTTCTTCAGTTTGAGGAATATGTAAGTTCATTTCGTCACCATCAAAATCTGCATTATATGGGTTACATACAGCTGGATTTAAACGGAATGTTTTTCCTGGAAGAACTTTTACTTTATGACACATCATACTCATCCTATGTAAAGATGGCTGCCTATTGAAAAGTGCAATATCTCCATCAATTAAATGACGTTCAATAACAAATCCGTTATCTAAGGTTTCAAGAATTTCTTCTTGAGTTTCAAGAGTAATTGCTTTACGTTTTCCATCAGGCGTAATGATATAATTTGCACCAGGATATACTTTAGGACCATTCTTCACATAATTTTTTAAATATTCTATATTCCATACATTCACTCTTTCTGGCACTGTAAGATGCATTGCCATAGAAGTTGGAACCCCTACATCATTTAATTCAATTAAAGGATCAGGAGAAATAACAGTACGTGCGGAGAAATCTGTTCTTTTTCCTGCTAAGTTATGCCTAATACGTCCTTCTTTACTACTAATTCTACTTGATAATGTTTTTAGAATTTGGCCACCTCTATGACGAGCAGGAGGTAATTGTGCCACTGCATTATCAAAAAATGTGGTAATGTGATATTGGAGTAAGTCCCATAAATCTTCAATGATAACTTCTGGAGCTCCTGCATTAATATTTTCAAATAATCTTTGATTAATTCTAACGATATCCCCTAGTTTATGCGTTAAATCATCTTCACTTCGTTCACCTGATTCCAACGTAATAGAGGGTCTCATGGTTACAGGAGGAATTTGCATTACAGTGATGATTAACCATTCTGGTCGGAAATCTTTTTGTTTAAATCCAAATATTCGTAAATCTTCATCAGATAATTTTTCTAAACGTGCACGAACTTCAATTGGACTTAATCTTATATCATTTTCATAAAAATTATAAGGTTTTTCTAATTTAATTTTATCTTGTTTCGTTGCACAATGAGGGCATTTTTCTTTTAATTTATACTTACGTACAATTTCTTTAATTTTTCTTCTACGTGCTTCAAATCCTTCTTCTTCACCAATTTTATCCAAAATTGCAATGTAACGTTTAATACTTTCATCAGGAATAATAATTCTTCCACAAGATTTACAAGATGATTTTAATAAATCAAGAATTTGACGTACAAATTTAATATGAATCACAGGTCGTGCTAAATCTATGAATCCAAAATGCCCAGGACATTCTTTCA
>JABMOA010000001.1 GCA_013204355.1 Candidatus Woesearchaeota archaeon
ATATTACGTAAGTCATCATCAGCCATTGTTCCATCAAGAAGTCCTGTCCCTTTGAGTTTTGTAGCTCCTCCTGATAAACCTAATACTTTATGTCCTTTGATATCTCTGATATTTCCATTTAAGAATCTATCACCAAAAGTATCTGATAATGGTTTTGGTAAATTAGAACCATCGCGCCCATTACGGTCGTGATTTCCTCCAAGTACTGCCTCTAATGTAATCCCATAAGATTTGAAAAGACGATCGGTTTCTTGTAACTCTGCAGCATGAACTTTATCCAACATATCTCGTCCAGAATTGTGTGTGTTAATGACACGTTTTAATTGTGCATCTGAGAAATCTCCTAACAAAGCTTCTGCTTGTAATGGTGTTGGTTTTAATAATTGAATTAACGAGTCTTCTGCCCGCGTCATTCTATCTAACGTAGTATCTGCAGCTAATTTGTATGCATGATCTCCTAAATGCATTGCTGTATCAACACCTTGTAAACTCATCGCTTTCGCTATCACTTCTAAATTTTCAGGTCCGTGCGAGTCCGTTAATACACCAATTCTTGCCATTTTTAATAATTTATAATTATTTTTCAAACTACTCTTTTATAGACCTTAAAGAGTAAGTTTCTTTATAAACATTCCGCTTCTTTCGTCACTCTTCAAAGACTAACATCCATGTTATTTTTCTGAGACAAAATAGCCCTACTTTTCTTTCCACATTTTACAGAAATTTAAACTTTCCTCAAATAACTGCGACAAAATCACCTTGGCCTTTATATACTGTGACCAAAACGTCTCAGGGTATTGCGAAAGAATTATAACCCTATAAGGTATATACTTCAATAGATGTCTTAAAAGTCCCAATAGGATTTTAGACACTTATGATACGAGGGAAATAAACTAAAAATGGCGAAAAAAACGACGAAAACGACTAAAACGACTAAAAAAACATCCAAACCTACATCTATTAAACCAGTTGACAATAATGTTCCAGCACCAAGTGCACTTAAATTATCTCCAGAAATGGAAAAGAAATTAAAAGATTTGAAAGATAAATTAGACAAATTTAAAGACCAAGTTCTTGATAAATTTGGAGATTATATTGTTGGAATTACTCTTTTACCCCCTGAAGACCCTAAAATTCTAGAAAAACGTGAAGAAGAACTTAAAGAAGTAGAAAAACAAACTGGCAAGAAACAAGTTATGCCAAGTAAAGATGACATTAATCTTCTTATTGTTGTAGATGATACAACCTCAAAAAAGATGACCAAAGATGAATTACATCAGAAATTCTCAACCATCATTACAAAAATAGGTGGCGAAGTAGATGCACACATCAAACCTCAATCTATTTTATTAACAGACTTATGGCAAAACTGTTATGATGCAAAATATGATTTAAACAAACTGATCTCCATGGGAGCTCCAATCCATGATACAGGAATGCTTGCAGCAATTAAAATTTCAGAGATCCACAAAACCATGGTTTTGAAGAAGTTTGAAAAATACATTTTATCCTACGTACTTGCAGGAAGTTTAACCCAAGGAAGAGCAACTCCAACCTCCGACATTGACGTGTGGATTGTCATTGATGACACAGATGTTAAAAAAATGACACGTCTTGAACTAAAAGACAAATTACGTGCAATCATTATTGGGATGGGCATGGAAGCTGGTGAAATGACTGGCATTAAAAACAAATTAAACATCCAAGTCTACATCCTCACAGACTTCTGGGATTCCTTGAAAGAAGCAAACCCAATCATCTTCACATTACTGAGAGACGGAGTACCATTCTACGATCGTGGAATCTTCATGCCATGGAAACAATTATTGAGAATGGGAAGAATTAAACCATCCCGTGAAGCAATTGACTTATTCATGAACACAGGAGAACAAAGTTTGAAACGGATTAAAGGAAAGTTAAAAGAAATGGGCATGGAAGATACCTACTATGCAATTTTAACACCATCCCAAGCAGCAATCATGATGTATGGTTTACCTCCACCAACACCAAGAGAGACACCAGAAGTTCTTGAAAAAATCTTCGTAAAACAAGAAAAAATGTTGGAACCAGAATACGTTAACATCTTGAAAAAGAATGTTCAAATTAGAAAAGAAATTGAACATGGTACCATGAAAGAGCTTTCAGGAAAAGAGTTAGATACCCTTATCACAAATGCAGAAAAATTCTTAAAACGAATTGACCAATTGTTCAAACAAATAGAACAGATGCATAACGAAAAAAGTATCAATTTACTTTACGATGAAGTTGTAACCCTCACACGTGATGTCTTAAAACTTGAAGGAATTGAGAAAGTCCAGGAACCTAGAATCATGGAACTCTTTGAAGAAGAACTTGTGTCTTCTGGAAAAGTTCCTGCACGATTTACACGTGACCTTAAAGAAGTCTTTGATGCCAAAAAGAAATTTGACGCAAAGAAACTTGATAAAACTGACATTGAAAATGCACGTAAAAGTGCAAGTGTGATGATCAAATTCTTAATTGAACACATCCAAAGGAAACGTGGTCAAGAAATGGAACGTGCAAAGATTCGTGTGAAATATGGAGAAAAGTATGGTGAAGTCATTCTACTTGACACCGTAGCATTCATTATGCATAACATTGATAATAAAGATCAAATGATTGAAAAAGCAGATATCCAAGCAGACGGTGGTTTAGGACCAATCCAGAAAAGTGATTTCAAAGAACTTGAAAAAGCTTTAATGGAAAAGAGATTCCCTAAACGAGTATTCATCAAGGATGCAATCTTTGAAGATCTTAAAAACATCTTTGGACGTGATGTTGAAGTGTTATTGCATTATTAAGTAATCTTATTTTTTTTTCTTTTTCTTTCTATATTTTTTTTAGTTACAATATCTCTTTGTTCTTCAATATAATCATATATACATATTTTACCAAAAAATAAGATAGGCATGAAATAACAACCGCAAGAATAAGGTCTCCCACTAGAAATCTTCTCGTGAAACTATATATATGATCTAATAAAGTAATATCATATGTCACAATATTAGTCTTTCCAAATATGAAATCTCCAATTTTATAACTAAGGTAATAAATTGGTGATAATGTTAGAATATTCCAAAATAGAATTGAACCAAATAATGTATATTTATTTAGTTTTTTGAAAATTAATAATATTAAAAATCCTAATAAAATATTAATCCCGGGTGTTGGAAGAATACTAATACCTGTTCCAACTGCAAAACCAAGCCCCACAGCATGTGGTTCTGGTTTTGTTCTTAAAACTTCATTGAAATAGTTTTCTAATTTTTTCTTGAATCTCATTTTTTTAGGATGTTTTGATCCTTTAAGAATCTTTATAGAACTTTTAATGTATTTGTGTTTAAAATCATAAAAATAAAAAAAGTTTATTCCTGGAAATACCCATTATTGCCTAATGCAAGAGCAATTTCTGCTTTCTTCAATTCTTTACCAAGATATGCAATATGTTGTTTCTCAGAGAACCAATTTAAATTATGTTCCTTCTCATATTCAAAAATAGCTGTATAAATATCTTGAGGTCTTTTTCCTTTGAAGACTTTTAATATTTTATGTTCATAATTGGAAATTGCAACTTGAATCTCATAAAACTCAAAATCTACTTTGATTAAAACATAACAACTATCATCATTTTTATGATCTTTATAATCATTATAAGGTTTACAATTAATCACTTCAAAATCTTCAGCAAGAGTTTTATCCTTCACCCATTTAGGTCGTTCTGTATTTGTCATAAAGATAAAAAGTAAATTCTACTTTAAATACTTTGTGTTCAATAAGTTAACCTCCATTCCCATTCCACTTATGCCATCCTTTTGTATCTGTATCAAAAGTTCCATCATCTTTTTTTCTTTTCGGAAATAAACTTCCCCCAGATTTATGTTGCCCAAATGCCAGTTTTCCAAAACACTTCTTACATTTCAATTCATAATAATCGTTCCCATCAACAGTTCGTACTATAAACTGCAAATCTTCATTCTTACACAACTCACAACAAGATTCATCAAACACCTCTTGAAATTCCGCAAGTTTCTTGAATACATCCTTTGCAGATTCTGCATCTATCTCAACGTTTAAACGTTGGTTTATTGTTTTATAATTTACTTTCATATTATTCCTCCTTTATGCGTAAAGTTTTTATTGTTAATCGTATTATAACTGTTATGAACATTCTTTTTGTGTGTAATCAGAACGAAAATAGGAGTAAGACAGCTGAGGAAATCTTTAAAAGAAAATATAACACAAAATCTGCTGGTCTTTATAACAAAAACCCTCTTTCTAAAAAAGAACTTTCTTGGGCTGACACGGTTATTGTCATGGAAGAAGATCAAGGAGATGAAATTGCGAGACGTTTTCCTAATGAATACATGAAAAAACGTGTTCTCTCTTTGGATATTCCTGATGTTTACCATTATAATCAACCCTCTTTAGTTAAAATCTTAAAGGAAAAAATTTCATGTTATGGTGACCTACTTTAACCATTGTTCAAATTGTTCCTTTGCTTTCTCTTTTGAATCAAATATTTTCGTTTCAGGAACTTCTAATTCAGAAATTCTTCTAGTAACCTTATAGAAAGTTACATCATTTTCTAATTCAATAATTGAGACATCCCACTTCTTTATTGGATATTTTGAATGTTTCATATTATTCCTCCTAATCCATAAATACAAGTAATATCTGTTTCCTTGATCTCTAGAAATTTGCTTCTTTCCATTTTTTCTATTCTTTTATCTCCTACTAATATTTTCATTTGTGAAATCGCAACTTCATTTAGTTTAATTAATCGGTTATGTTGGTCAATATTTTCTTTAATCAATAGAGAATTTAACGATTCTAGGTTTGCTAAACACACAAGTTGTGACATATTTGCATAATCCCTTATGTTTCCCTTTTTATGGACATTTTTTTCTCGCCATTCTTTTCCAATCATTCCAAATAAAGCAACATTCAGAACATCTGCTTCACTAGCATAAATTTGTATTTCATCAGATTTTGATATCATGGGAGGAATTAAATTATATTTAATTGCATCTGTATGAATCTTATAATTCATCTTTGTAAGAATTCTTTTTACATCCCAGCCTAATTGATTTTTTTCTTGTTCTTTTAATCTTTGAAACTCCTTTATGAGATATATCTTAAATTCAGCACTAATCCACATCCCGAATTCAAATGCTAAATCCTTGTGTGCATAAGTTCCTCCATAACGTCCTGCAGTTGCCTTCATTCCAATTGCATTTGTTTTTTCAACCCATTCTTTAACACTAATTTTATAATTATTTAGACCAGCTTTACTTTTAATTGTGGCATATCCGCCATAATTAAAATTAGGATTGTGGATTTTTTCCCAAATTCCTAAAAATTCAACAGTATTTCTATTTCTAAGCCAATCTGATATAAAAAAATCTCCCTCTTTTGCTTTTAGCATATCTGTTAATGAAATAAAATCTACCTTATCAACTGTTAAAATTGTAATCTTTTTTCCTAATACATTTATCTTAGTCATACCCTCACCTTCATTCTATCATGTGGGCTTTTAATTTCCTCAAGTAATTTTGTAGAAACTCGTTCATAAATTTTTGTCGTTCTAATATCCTTGTGACCAAGCATCTTCTGAATATATTCCGCTCTCGTACCGGATTCCATATGATGCGTTGCAAATGAATGTCTTAGAGAATGAGGTGTAATATTCTTTGAAATATTTGCCTTCCTTCGTGCAGCATTAATCACTTCCTCGACAGTTCTTGTTGTAATATGACCCTTATGAGATGCAAAAATATAATCACTATTGTAAGGTCTCGTATTAAGATAATTTTTCATTTCAAAAATAACTAAATCAGATAAAATAGTAATCCTATCTTTATTCCCTTTACCTTGTTTAATTGTTAACAACCTTCTTTCAAAATCAACATGATTTTGTTTAATATTTACTAGCTCTGAAACCCTCACACCAGAAGCATACAACAACGATATCATCAACCGATGCTTAAGATTCCTTGTTACTTCCAGCAATTTAATGATTTCATCTTGTGTTGGAACTTCTCGCTCCCTTTGTTCACGTTTCTGGAATGGGACATTCTTGAGATTTTTTCGTAATATTTTTCCATAGTAAAAAGCTAGTGCGTTATGTGCAAGATTAACAGTAGATGAAGATTTCTTTCTATTAATTAAATGTAATAAATATAATTTAATATCTTGTCCTGAAACTTCCTTTGGACTTTTATCAATAAATTTCAAAAAGATTTCATTGTAATATAAATAAGCCTTTACAGTTTTTTCAGAGAAATTTCTTAATTTCATTTCATCAATAAGCGTTTCAGTATTCATGGGATCACCTCTTTGGTATATTACCCAATCAAATTTCCTTAATAAGCCTTATCCGTACCTGTCCAGTGTGGGGAGTGGCAACTCATAACTGCTTCTATGCTCTTAAATCAATGACATCAGGCCTTGTCTCCACTAGACACCCACAAGACAAAACCTTCCCCCACTTCGCCTAGAAACAGTTAAATACAATCTTTTGTTACCTCTAACGAGGCTGGTGCCGTAAATAATAAAAATGCTATTGCCTTCGTTTATACGTCTAAAAACGGAAAGAAAACCAATCACTTCGTAACTGGATATAACATTGTATAAACGGTTCACTTCGTTCTCCCAAATTTTTTTAATGAATCTAAA
>JABMOA010000025.1 GCA_013204355.1 Candidatus Woesearchaeota archaeon
CTGCTTTTGCAGGTCTTGCAATTGGATTTTATTGGATTGGGATGCATATTCTTTTTCATCACGTAAGTGATAAAAAACATCGTGGTGAGGAATGTGGGAAACGACGTGCATTTATGGTTCTTGGTGCTTTACTTGGGCCAGTAGTAGGGGGATTATTAATTTCATATACAAGTTTCAAATTTCTCTTTCTGATTGCAGGGATAATCTTATTTCTTTCAGGAGGCATTTTATTGTTTAACAAAGAAAATCATGTAAAATATGATTTCTCAATGCGAAGGATTGTAAATAAAGATCATTGGAAAAACTCTCTTTTTTTGCATCCCGTGGAACGAGTGTGATTGCAAATGGTGTGATTTGGCCACTCTTTATTTTTGTAATTTTGGGAGATTATGTAACATTGGGCCTTGTAGGATCTGCACTTGCATTATTCGGTGCGCTTGCGGCCTGGATCACCGGACGTTATAGCGATCATTCAAATAAAAGAACAATAATTAGAAGTGCAGCAATTTTTAATTCTTTGTCTTGGTTTTTGAAATCTATTGTTATCAGCACTGTTCACGTTTTTGGCGCAACGATTTTTGGTGCGATTGCCGAAGGAGTATGGGTTGCACCAGCAGATGCAATGGAATATGATAAAGCGAAAGGAGATGTTGTGGGTTATTTTGTAAGTCGTGAAATATTTATTTGTCTTGGGAGAATCTTTATGCTCATTTTTGTAATGATGATCGGAAGTCTTAAAGGCGGTTTAATCTTACAAGGATTTGCATCATTTGCATCTTTCCTATTTTAAAATGAATTCTGATGAAGATCAATTTATAATTGGACTTTTAGAACTCCAATATAATTCATCAATATCACCGCAATTAAAACCACTCACACAAAATATTCCTTGGGCAAAAGGATGGCCAGAAAATCACAAATCATTTTGGAACGCGGAAGCTTTTATGTGGCAAAGAAAAATTGATTCTCATGTTAGAAAGTTTATCACCAATGAACTTCAACATCTTGAAGGAAGAAACTTAGACCTTGGATGTGGAAGTTATTGTTATATCCCTTCTGTTGGGTTTGATCTATCTGAAAAAATGCTAGATTTCAATGATAACCTTATTGAAAAAATTGAAGGAGATGTGGAACAACCTCTTCCTTTTCCAAATCTGTCTTTTGATTCCGTTACAGCAATATTTGTTTTAAATTACATAAAGAATTATGAACAATTATTTTCTGAGATAAAACGGATTCTAAAACCAGAAGGACAGTTTATCATGATATTATCTTCCAAAAATATCAAAGATTGGCAACGTCAAAAAGAAGTCAATACCTATTCAAAAGAAAAATGGTGTTCTCTTTTAAAAGAATGTGGGTTTCTTGTAACGGCGGAAGAACTACAAAATCTTCTCTTTTTTACCTCTAAAATCCAAAAAACTTATTAACCTACAAGAACTTACACATTCAGGTGAAAGATGGATCGTTCTGAATTACTTGTTAAATATGGGTTTGTAAAACCTGATGCTAGAAAGAAGTATGAACTAGATTCAAAAACAGGTATGTTTAAATCTGTTGAAGGCGAAGAATTTAGTAGTAAAGATGCTCATGAAGAGGTTACAGAAATTCTTCCTAAATCTCATTATCCAACTGGTTTTCCCGTGCCTGTAAAATCATACCGGTTATCTTATGAAATCAGTGATTTAAGTTTGGAAGGTCCATATTTTTGGGTGCTTGACACATTAAAAGATGGATTTAAAAATGTGGATAAAGTGGAAGATACATTTGCTGCAGCAGAAAATTCAGCATTCTTTGGCGTTTCACAACAACGTCTTGGAGCACAACAAGATCGGATTTCCACATTTCTTGCAAATATTGGGAGAATGATTAAAGAACTTTTCCAAATGGTACGTGAATTACGTATTATTGATGAACGATTAGGATATTATAAATCTGCAGAAGAACAGCTTGACGTAAAAGATTTGAATAAAAGAGAACGACGTTCGGAAATCACATTGAAAGGACTTTTTGTTGATCTTGTTCAAGGTGGGGGAAAAAGCCCAGCGTCTGTGTATGGAATGGCCCAACAACTAGAATTTATTACGCTTCCAAATTTATTCTTTGATGCACCTCCCTTTAAAGAAGGTGCAGAATTAGAAAAATATGTGAATGATTTAGAGAAAGATTTTAATCGTAACGTCTTAAGGGTTTTAAAACGTCATTTAAATCAATTCTATGAATGGAAAAAACGAACTCATAAGGAACATGAAGATCGTCGGAGATTTCAGCTAGCATATTTATTACAACATTATGAAATTATTCAAATGTATGTAGCATGGATTAAACCTCATCTTAAGAATACAGAAAAATTACAACTAAAAGATAAAAATATGAGGTCTGCAGATCTTGTTGCATCGTTTGAAGGAAGTATGCTAGATATTGAATTACTTGCACATACACCAACAGGAGAAAAAGGTAACGCAAAAGTCAATGAATGTCTTTTATGTACATTTAATTATAGAACGCGTGTTGAAATGAAAGTTCATCAGGAGGGTTATAACCGTGGACCTGTCCATGTAGGGCGAATGGAACTTAATTTACGTGTTTATAAATGGACAGATCAAGAAATTAAAAATTATAAAGCAATGAAAAAGAAGGAAATATTTTATTTAATGGGCGATATCTCAGAAACCCTTCAGAAAGCGATGACTGGATTAGGTAAAGAATTAGAAATTTATCTTGAAGAAGCAAAAAAAAATGTAGGTGCCGAATACGATAAAGAGCTTCTTGGAGAAGTAGATGGAAAGAAAGAATTTAAGAAAAAAAATAAAGGTTTTGTAGAAGGCTTTTTTGGCGAATTTTATACAGGAGGTGCCAAGAAAAAAGATCCAAAGAAGAAACCAAAAGATCCTGATTGGGGTGCTATTGAAAAATGGAGAACTGGAAGCAAAGTCGGTACAGGAACGGCGTTAGCATGGGTTGTTTTTAATAATTTCAAGAAAGCACATAGAATGATTGCGTGGTAAACATATGTTTTATAGAGTGAAGTTTTTATATTCACTCAATTTCTATTATAATTATGGCAAAAAATGACTTCAAAAATCTTTCGCCACAAGAACGATTGAAGAAATTGAAAGAACTTGAACAGGAAAAAAAGAAAGAGATAGCAGAAGCGAGAAAACTTATCAAAGAAAGTGAAAAAGACATTACTGCCGAACACCAATTTAAAGAAAAGGTTCCCATTCCTGAAGTAGGATTAGAAAATCTTCAAGGGTTAAGTGAAGAAGGACGTCAACTTCTCATGGTTCTTAAAGATTTGAAAGAAAAAAAGAATCCAAAATCTGTCAAAGAAACAAAAAAAGTAGTTTCAGAAGAATCTTTAGAAGAAACCATTCAACGCATTGATCCTATTCCAATTCATGTTAAGAACACAGAATATGCCTTGCATCTTTCTCAACGCCCGATGCAAGACCTTCAAAATCAAATGGCTGGTATTTATGAAATTTCTCAAGAACGTGGATATATGACTCAAGAAGATCAGAAAAAGGTCGCATATATTTCCGCAGGTGTTCATCATAAAATGGAAGCAATTGACAACGGGTTATACACCACATCTGATGATTTAACATCAAAAGTAAAAGCAACGAAAGAATTATCTGCGCATATGCTTGGGGGTAATCCTGATCATGTTTATCATGCTACTGGCACTAAAGAAACACAGAGAGACAGATATACGGGAAGAGAAGTTTAAGATTACTTTTTTGTCTCACTTTTCAAAATAACATTTATATACTTCAAAAATATACTAAAAAAGATGGTACAATTTGGCTCAGGTTATAATATGCCCATGGATCGGGATTTTGATGATCATTCTACTAGTGGACACAATCATGATCACGGATTTGCAGCAGATCCAGACGCAACTGAAACAAAAGATATTGGCATTGGTATGGGTGATTTAGGTATTTCTATGGGTCTTGGACCAATTCCAAATGTTCATGCAATCAATACTAAATTACGACCAGGTTCAAAAAAAGTAGAATTGGTTTTCACAGGATTTGGGAAAGGATCTGGGCAAGGTCAAACACCTGGTCAATATGGTTTCAAACAACGTCAAGCTCTTGTTGAAATGGGAAAAGCTGATCAAGTTGATTTTACAACACATTCAACCGTTGGTGTCATGGGACTTGCAGGGATGGACCGAAGCGGAAACTTTTCACGAGAAAGCCAAGATGCTTCGCTACAAGAAGTAAAAAGAGCAATTGAATTTGCAGCAGATGTTGGAAAAGGTGGCCCAGTTGTTGTTCACACAGGAGAATTTCAACGATCTACAAACCCTAAACTTTCAGGAAATTTTGAACTTTATGCAGGAGAAGCTGAAGAACAAATGTTTACCGTTATTGATACAAGAACGGGTGGCGTTATTGCAAAAGAACGTAAGAATCGTGAAGTAGTACGTCCAGTGTGGTTGAAGGCTGACCAAGATATCCCAGAGAAAGGTGTGAAAAAAGGAGATTACATTGATTATTTTGATAAGAAAGTTACAAATTTAGCAGAACGTGTCCCCGTATATAATAAAGATACAGGGGAGTTTGAAACTGAAAAAATGAGATGGAAAGATGTAGAAGGTGAAGCCGAACGTCTTACAGATGATGCGCAAAGAACATGGAAAGCATGGAAATCACGGGGTGCAGATCCTAACGATAAAGATTTTAAAAAATCTTTTTGGACAAGATTTGGGAAAAAAAATATTACAGAAGATAATTACAAAAAAGAAATTCAAGTGACGCCAGAAGAAGCATGGGTTATTCAAGGATTTCAAACATCAATGGCCAATGCAGTTGGGTGGGCAAAATATCAATCATCTGGGTTTGAAGGGACACGTAAAGAGATTAAACAATTAAAAGATATGTATGTTAGTGCAAAGGCATCATATGAGAATGTCTTAAAAAAAGGGAATACGGACGCTTTGAATAAATTAAAAAGTTCTATACCTTCTCGTCTTGATTCATTTGGTGTTACACCAGAAGAAAAATTTGAACATGAAATTATTGGAGATCAAATTAAACAGTTACAACGTCAATTAGATCAGCAACAACAATCCGCATCTTCACAAATGGCGCAAGCAGAAAATTCTGCAGAACAAATTCGTAATGTAGAAAGTGGAGATTCTTATGCAATCAAAGAAGCAGCAAAAGCATATGCAAAAGCAGGTATTTTTGCTATGCGACAATCTAACCGTATGGAAGAAAAAGGACTTCTAAAAAAACCATTGACCATTGCTTTAGAAAATTTATTTCCAGGTTCTTATGGTGCACACCCCGAAGAATTAATGGAACTCGTTGAACATAGTCGTGAGACCATGGTTCAGGAATTGACAAAATCCAAAGAAGAAAAAGGATATGGGTATTCTGAAGAAAAAGCAAAAAAAATTGCAGCGCAACATATAACAACAACATTAGATACAGGTCATTTAAACATGTGGCGAAAACATTGGAAAACAGATCCTGAAAAATCTATGAAAGAAAACGATGAAGATTACGACCAATGGATGTTAGATATGGTAGAGAAAATGGCAAAGAAAAATATGATTGGCCACGTCCATATAGATGATAATTATGGTTACCATGACGATCATCTTGCACCTGGAGAAGGAAATGCCCCAATTAGAAAAATGCTTGAAGTCATGAAAAAAAATGGGTACAAAGGAGAAATGATTGTGGAACCCGGTGCGGATTATTATACTGACCAAAATGGTTTTAATTCAGTTGAAAAAACATGGCGTCACCTTGGTATTCCCATGGGAAACACTGGAAGAAACTGGGCACAAGTTCAAAATTATTGGGCAGGACAAAATGCACCACCTTATTTCTTATTTGGAAATTTATCACCTAATCCAGAAGAATGGAAATTATGGAGCGGTGTTCCGCTGGAATAAGATAATTATTATTATTATTATTTATTAGAAGAAATTAAATTTAATAAAGAAAAAAACTGGGCTTGCGCCCAGCGATAGGTTATGGTTGAGGTGTTTCTCCTAAGAGGTGTTTCTTATAGAGAAGATAAACTAGTTCTTCTGTTGTTAAACTTTGTACAAATTTTTGGAGGTCGTGTGTCATCTAAATCATCTCTTTAATAAGTATATAAATAGAGCTCTTATTAATCCCTTATGAATGTCTACGCCTGAATAGCTATTCAGAAGAAACTACCACAAAATATATAAAGGAAACACTACAGTTGCTACTATACAAAAGTTAATGGGGGTTAACACATGTTTACTTTATTTTCAACACCTAATTGGTTTAACGGTTACGATTTATTATTTGCAGCAGTGAACTTAGTCATCGCATTATTAATTGCAGGCTATAGTTGGAAAATTTATCGCATCAACAAGGAAAATAAATTTACATACTTCTCATTTGCATTCATCTTAATTGCACTTGCAAACATCTTCAAACTTATAACTCAGGGTTTAATTTACTATACACCTTGGAGAGCTGTTGCAACAAGAGTTGTTGGTCCAGTTGTAGGGATGGCTCAAGCAGGCGTAAATTATTCTGATCTTTTCTTCAGAACCGGTTTCTTCCTATCTATGATTACAATGCTAGGAGCATGGTTATTAATTTACTTCGTCTCACAGAAAAAATCTGGACGTTTAAAAAGTTATTATGAAACAAGTCAAATTGGATTATTTATCTATTTAATAGGATTGATTTCATTAGTAAGTAATTTCAAATACTCTGTATTTTACTTAACAAGTACTGTCATTTTAGGAATTACAGTTTTAAACTATTACAAGAATTATCTTAACACGGATAAAAATAGAAACGCATTTAAAGTAATGTGGTCTTTTGTCTTATTATTAATTGGAAACATTGCATTCATTTTCGTCTTTATATTTGAATCTCTTTATGCAGTAGGAGAAATTTTTACCTTGTTAGGGTTCCTTTTATTATTATATACACATCATAAGGTGACACATAAATAATGGCAACACGAAGATCTAGATTAGAACTTATTTTTGACATCTTATTAGCAATCCAAAATAAAGGTGGGACCATTAAACCAACCCATTTAATGTATAAATCAAACTTATCTCATAAATTGCTTAATAATTATCTTGATGAACTTGTAATGAAAGAACTTGTATTCATTCAAGATATTATAGGAAAGAAAAAACAAAAAAGTACAAAAGCAATCGTTCTTACAGATAAAGGATTAAGTTTCCTTGCAGAATTCAGAAGAATGCGTGAATTCACAGATGCTTTTGGATTGTAGGTTATAATGATCAATTATTTCTCAAAAAGATATGAATCTCCACGTCATCAGATTGCCGAAGTTGTTTATTTGAATGGTTATTTAGGTCAAGGTGATGAACACTCAAAGATTATTCCTGGCCTTTCAAAAAAACGTATCGATGAAATCCGAGTTGATAAAAGAAAAATTCCTTTATCATTAAATAAGATGCTGTCAACAACTGATGAATCTACTTTAGGTGACCTTTTAGGGATAGAAGTTGAAGAAAATTCTCACATTCTTGTTAGTTTAAAAGATGATGATTTTGGAGTGGCAGACGTTTTAATTGGGAGAGGATATCAAAAAATCTAATTTTTCTTCATAAGTTTCTTATAACATATTCACTTAACTCATAATAATGTCAAAGATTATAGCAGGGATTGATGAAGCCGGTCGTGGGCCTATTCTTGGACCATTAGTCATGGTAGCACTTGCAATCAAAGAAGAAGATCAAAAAAAATTAGAATGGCTTGGTGTCAAAGATTCTAAACTCCTAAGCAGACAAGCACGAGAAGAACTCTTTGAAAAGATTCGTGAAGTTGTTTATGATTTTCGCATAGAAGTCATTGAACCAGACGCAATTGATTTATCCTTAAATTCTGATGATTCAAATTTAAACTGGCTAGAAGCAGATACATCTGCACGATTAGTCTCCGAAATGAATCCTCATAGAATAATCGTAGATTGCCCAAGCATAAATCTCGTTGCATATAAAAAATACTTCTTATCCAAATTAGAAAATAAAAATGTAGAATTACTTGTAGAACACAAAGCAGACTTCAACCACATTATTGTTGCAGCAGCATCCGTTATTGCGAAAGTCATCCGTGATAGAATTGTAGAAAAACTACATCAAGAAGTAGGATACGATTTTGGTTCAGGATACTTAACAGATGCCAAGACTCAAGAATTTCTCAACAAGTATCACGATGAATTTCCACATCTCTTTCGGAAAAGTTGGAAATCATACAAGCGAGTCATAGATGCAAAGAATCAAAAGAAGTTGGGCGATTTTTAATCTCGTTTAAAATCAACCATTCTACCAAAACATTTATATAACAGTTGTGATTATTTTGTTACAGATGTTACAAAATTATAATAGGTGGAGGGTTTTACGGATTTTCTTTGATAATCCCTTAACTCAAGGCCTACAATTGCGTGAAATAAGTAGAAAAATCAATCTTGCACCTCCTTCAGTAAAAAAATATCTTGAAGAATTAGAGGAAGAGCAATTTATTAGCTTTAAAAAAAGTCGTGTTCAAAACTTTCCCATCTATTTTGCCAATAGAGATAATGAAAAATTTAAATATTACAAAAAAATAGATCTTCAAGAGCGAATTAATAGTACTGGTCTTCTTAAGTTCCTTGATGACACATTATTACCTAATGTAATTGTATTATTTGGATCTGGTTCAAAAGGTGAAGATACTGAGTTAAGTGATATTGATTTCTTTATTTCTTCTAAATCTAAAACACTTAACCTTACTAGATATGAGAAAAAACTACAAAGAAAAATAAACATTATATTTGAACCCGATTTTAATAAAATAAGTAAAGAACTTAAAAATAACATATTAAATGGGATTCCGTTATCTGGATACATAAAGGTATTTTAACATGATTATAAAAACAACTCCTGATAGAGAAAAAGCAGAATCAATACTAAAAATGGTAAATACCACATTGGAGATGATACAGACAATCGATTCCCATAAATTTCCCTCTCACATCACAAAAGAATACTATGATGTTATCAGAGAATTATTATCTATTTCTCTTCTATTAGAGGGGTATAAAACAGTTGGAGAAGGAGCACACAAAGAATTAATTGAACACTTTACAAATCATGATATAGGATTGTCACAATCTGATCTCACAGTAATAGATAAACTTCGTACAATTAGAAATAGAATTTCTTATGATGGGTTCTTTGTAACTAATGATTACTTAGAAAGAAACAAGAAAACATTTTTAAGCATCATTAACAAATTAAAAAAGATGGTAGGTTCTAAATTACAATGACAGTATTCACTAAAGTCAAACCAGAAGATATGCAGAAACTCAAAGATCTCGGTTTCACAGCATCAGAACCTAAATCTACATATGAAGTAATCCGTTATAAAAAAGGAAATGTTTCAGCAACTTTATACACTTCTGGAAAACTATTCTTCCAAGGTAAAGAGAAAGATGTAGAGAAAATCACAGATAAAATAGACTTTGGAAAGGAACAAGAAAAGATCCATTTTCGCAAAGAAGAAGGATGGATTATCGGAAGTGATGAATCTCTTAAAGGAGATACATTTGGTGGCATTACAATCGCAGCAGTTAAAGCAGATGCAAAATTACGAAAGAAACTAGAAGAACTAGGTGTCGCAGATTCAAAGAAACTTTCGGATAAAGAAGTGCAGCGATTAGCTGAAGAAATCAAACGTCTTGTGCCATGTGAAGTCACAAGTTTATTACCAGAAGAATATAACACATACAAAGGTGTTACAATGTTATTAAACAAATATCATCAACAGTTAGCTAAAAACCTACAAGGTGGCACGCACGTAGTTGATGAATATCCCGGATGTACAGTAGGAAATATCCGAGAAACAAAAGCAGAATCAAAGTATTTAGAAGTTGCAGCAGCTTCAATTTTAGCAAGAGCCGCAGCATTATCCCAATTATCATTTCTAAGTACAAAAGCAGGATTTGAATTACCAAAAGGAAGTACGCACGTTAAAGAAGCATTGGAACGCATGAAGAAAGAGAAACAAGATTTTAGCAAGTTTGTGAAGTTGCATTTTAAGAATGTCATAGAATTTTTATAAAAATTCTAGGACGTCCAAAACGCTAGTTTTGAGAATGTACAGGAATATCTTTGATATTTAGGAACATCTAAAACGTTA
>JABMOA010000026.1 GCA_013204355.1 Candidatus Woesearchaeota archaeon
CTTAATGAAGTCTCTGTGCCCAGGTGCATCAATAATTGTAAATGAATGTTTATCTGTATCAAACTTTTTGTGAGCTAAGTCAATTGTTACTCCTCTTTCCTGCTCTTCTTTCAAATTATCCATTACGAAAGCGAATTCAAATCCCTTTTTACCTAATTGTTCTGCTTTTTCTTTCAGCTTTCTCATTGTTTGTTCATCGATTGTACCTGCATCGTATAACAAACGTCCTACAGTGGTAGATTTACCGTGATCTACGTGACCGATAAATACTAAATTAATATGTTCTTTTGCTTTTGCCATTTTATTTTAATTTCCTCCGATTTTTGAGGAGGGACTAGAAATCATAGATTTCTTCTTTCCTCCATTTTTGAGAAGGGACTAGAAATCATAGATTTCTTTTTTCCTCCATTTTTTACGAATTATGAGTTTCACTCTCTTGGAAATTGGGGGGTTTATAAAGGTTTTGGTGGTTTAGGAGTGTTAGAGAAAAAAGAAATAAAATAAAAAAAGAAAAATAATAACTTATTCTGCTAATGCAGCATCAATTACTTGTTTAAAGACAGCGAATGGTTGTGCTCCTGAAATAGCAATACCTTTTCCATCAGATGGACCAATTACGAATCCTGGTGTTCCTTGGATTCCTGCAGCAGCTCCATCAGCCATATCACTACTAATTTCAGATGCGTGTGTACCATCATCCAAACATTTGTCAAATTTTACAGAATCTAATTTTAATTCTTTTGCAAATGCTTTAAATCCAGCTACTCCGCCTGTTACACCTTTCTCAAAAAGTAAGTTGTGCATTTCATAATACTTTCCTTGATCTCCTGCACACTCTGCAGCTTCAGCAGCTTTTTGAGCTTGTGGATGGAAACTTAATGGGAAATCTCTATAAACTAACTTTACTTTACCTGTTTTAATGTATTCGTTATCTATTTGGGCTAATGTGTCAGAATAAAATCTTTCACAGAATGGACATTCATAATCACTCCACTCAACAATTGTTACAGGTGCATTCTTATCACCTTTAACAGCATCGTCATCTAATAAACTCTTAACATCTAATGTTGGTGCTGGTGCTTCTGGAGCAGCTCCACCTTCATCAGAATCACACACCTTATTACTATTCTGATCTAAACAACACTCTGATCCAACTTGGATATATGGATCATTACAAACAAGATTACCTCCTCCTGTACATCCTGCAATAAAAATTACAGCTGCTAGAAGTGTAACCACAAATAAAATTTTCTTCATATTCAAAACCTCCTCGTTTTAGTTTTTGTTGGTGATTTGATATTGTATATAAATATTGCGTAAGTGGTGAGTTCTTAGAATTATAAATCACGAAACCCCAAACCTTTAAAAACCCTCAAACTTTCTTAAATATATGTTAAGTGAAAAAAATGTCTCACTTTTAAGAAATGAACTAGAGACAGCTAAAAATCCTTTATTCTTCTATGATGCTGATGGAGATGGACTCGCAGCATTCCTTTTATTATATAGAATCCATAGGGAAGGAAAAGGAGTGAGAATAAACACGTCAAATGTAAATATTCAGGGGATGCGAAAAGTTGAAGAATTAAATCCTGATAAAATTTTCATCCTAGATGTACCTGTTGTTCAACAAGAATTTCTTGATAATGCACATAGACCAGTATTTTGGATTGACCATCATCAACCATTACAACTCAATAAAGTTTCATATTTCAATCCACGAATTAAAGATCCAGATGCCTATATTCCAACAAGCCGTATGGCATGGCAAATTTCAGAAAATCCTGCAGACATGTGGATTGCAATGATTGGATCACTTGCAGACTGGCATCTTCCAGATTTCACACAAGAATTCATGGCACAATATCCAGATTTATTAAAACATAATGATTTAACAAAAGCATCTTATAAAAGTAAAATTGGGGTCTTAATGAAATTCTTTTTCTTCATACAAAAAGGTCCATCTAATGAGGTCCATAAATGTATTAAAACACTCACAAGAATTAAATCACCCTATGAAATCCTCAACCAAGAAACTGCACAAGGAAAATTTTTATGGAAACAATTCCAAAAAATTAATGAAAAATATGAAGAACTTCTGAAAGATGCAAAGAAGGGAGTGAAAGGTGGAAGAATCTTACTTTATCATTATTCAGAAAATCAATGGTCATTCACAGCAAACCTTGCAAATGAATTAATGGCTACCTATCCTAAGAAAGTTGTTATCATTGCACGAAGTAAAGGTGGAGAAATGAAATGTAGTCTACGTGCTCAATTTAGAATTTCAGGTGCACTTGAAAAAGCATTACAAGGAATTGAAGGCCGTGGTGGTGGGCATCCAAACGCATGTGGTGCCGTGATTAAAGAAGAAGATTGGTCAGCATTTTTATCAAAATTTAAAGAAGAAATCAAAAACATAAATATAGAGGTATAAAAAGATGGTATATGCATTAATATTTTCATTTACAGGAATTCTATTAGGATGGTTACTTGCAAAAATTGCACCTGAAGAATTAAAACATGGACAAAAATATTTTCAATTATTAAAACAAGGATTTTTTATCGCAATTTCCATTTCCGGATTAATTCTTATGTGGAAACAAGCATCATGGTTATGGTTCTTCATTATTCTAATATTAGCAGTAGGTTTATAC
>JABMOA010000027.1 GCA_013204355.1 Candidatus Woesearchaeota archaeon
GAATTTAGAAGAGCAGAAAGAAAATTTCCCTCCTTTCATGAGATAGAAATAGAAATTGGACAACTCATAAGAACTAAAAAACGTATGAAAACAATTAATGAAAATAAAGAACGCAAAAATGGTTCCCTGTGGGATTTCATATCAAAAAAGCGATAATAACTGCTTTTTTGGAACGTCATGAATTTCATTTAAAAAAGAAAATTTATCCTTAAATTCCAAATATAAGGAAAATCTAACGTATCAAGACTATTTTTAGCAAGCTTTATAAATAACCCCTCCTATTTCCTTAAATATGGTAAAAAAAGGTTTTCTTTCCCATAACGCAATGGATAAAATCATGCGTGAAGTCGGTGCCGCGAGAGTATCTGATGATGCTAAAGCGGCTTTAGCTGAAGAATTAGAGAAAAAAGCAATAGAAATCTCAACCGAAGCAAAAAAATTAGCCGAACATGCAGGAAGAAAAACAATCACAGAAAAAGATATCAGATTAGCAGTAAAATAATTGGAGGAAATTCAAATGAGCGAGACAAAAACAGTGAGTGTTGGTAGCCTTAAAAAAGGGGATACAATTATTATAGACGGCATTCCATGTAAAATTGTTGATACATCAACATCACGTCCAGGAAAACATGGACATGCAAAAGTAAATATGATGGCAGTTGGTATGCTTGATGGTAAAAAAAGAAATTTAGTTATGCCAGGTCACGATAAAGTTGATGCTCCAATTGTTGAGAAAAAAACTGCACAAGTCCTTTCAGTTTCCGGAAATAAATGCAATGTTATGGATATGGAAACATTTGAAACATTTGATATTGATGTTCCTGAAGAATTCAAAGATGAAGTGGCTGAGGGCAAAGAAGTACTTTACTGGACTATTATGGGTTCAAAAATCTTGAAACAAGTAAAATAGGAGTGAAATAATATGGCAAGTAAATTCCCAGAAGCAATTGATCGTTTGCAAAAAAACATTTTCGTATGTCGTAATTGTAAAACTAAACTACGTGCACCAAGTTTAAAAGTAGCACAAGGTAAAGTGAGCTGTCGTAAATGTAGTACAAAGAAGTTACGTCCTAAAAGGAAAAAGTAAACTTTTAATTTGATTTTTTTATTCTTATTTTGATCATTATTTATATTTATAATTTAGAAACATATAAAAACACCCCCCTGTTCTTAATTACTATGATAGATGTCTTAGGGTTCTTTACACAATATGCAGCGATTATTATTTTCTATGCAGTTATTATTGTAATCTTAATCGCAAAAAGAAAAAAACTAGACATTCAAGCAAAGTTCATTATTCTTTATCGTATGAAATGGGGTTTAAAATGGATGGATAAATATGCCGCGAAATATCGTGAGTGGGTTATTCTTCTAGGATATTTAGGTGTTGGCGCAGGCTTTGTAGGTATGATTTTCATATCATATATTTTAGTCAAAAATTTATGGGAGATCTTCACTGTTCCTTCTGCATCTTCTGGAGTTGCATTAGTATTACCTGGTGTAAATGTTCCTGGCATGGGGGTTCTTCCATTTTGGTATTGGATTATTGCAATTTTTGTAATAGCAATTGTGCACGAATTCTCACATGGTATTGTTGCACGAGCACATAATCTTAAAGTAAAAAATACAGGTATTGTATTCTTTGGACCAATCATCGGTGCATTTGTAGAACCAGATGAAAAACAAATTATGAAAGAAAAAGATATCACCCAATATTCTATTTTAGCTGCTGGTGCCTTTTCAAATATTTTATTAGCAATTTTTGCAATCTTATTACTCACATTTGTGTCCCTGCCACTGCAACAAGCAATGATTGAACCAACCGGATTTACATTTGACTCTTATGTTGATAATAATCTTCCTTTTGAGAACGCAGGAATTGAGCCAGGAACAATAATTATGGGAGTTAATGGACAAGAAACAAAAACATTTAATTCCTTTATTTCAGAATTTCAATTTTATCGGCCTGGTGAAAAAATTATCATAGAAACTTCTAAAGGAAACCAGGAGGTAACACTAACAAATCATCCTGATAATTCAAAAAAACCTTATATGGGGATTCAAGGATTTAAAGATGAGAGTATCCCAAAAGAAAAATTTGAATCAGGCATAGGAGGGTATGCAAACTCTTCCTTAGCTTGGATCAATGGTTTCTTGAAATGGTTATTCTTACTTAGTTTAGTAATTGGATTATTCAACTTACTTCCACTTCCAATTGTAGATGGCGGACGTATGGCACAAGTATTCTTACATAAATTGAAAGGTGAAGATAAAGGGAATAAAATGTATCATTTTGTAGGAATGTTCTTTTTGTTTGTCTTAGTATTAAATTTAATATTACCTTGGTTAATGAATATATTTTAAGAAAAAATTATTCTAACCCACTCAAATATTTCTCAGCTTCCATAGCAGCCATACATCCGGATCCTGCTGCTGTAATCGCTTGCCTGAATCGTAAATCCTGCACATCACCTGCTGCAAATACGCCTTTCATATTAGTATGCATAAATTTATCTGCCTCAAGATATCCTTTGTCATCAAGATTTAATTTTCCTTCTAAGAATTTGGTATTAGGAATATGTCCAATTGCTAAAAATACGCCTTGTGTTTTGAAATCAGTTACGTCACCGCTAACTAAATTCTTTAATTTTACACCTTCTACAACTTTCTCACCATAAATTTCGTCAATAGTAGAATCCCAGATAAATTCTATTTTTTCATGATTCTTTGCTTTTTCTTGCATGATATATGATGCACGTAATTCTTTGCGTCTATGAACAACAGTCACTTTTGTACAGAACCGTGTTAAAAAAAGCGCTTCTTCCATGGCGGAATCTCCACCACCAATCACGATAACTTCTTTATCTTTAAAGAACGCACCATCGCATGTGGCGCAAGTTGTGACCCCCCTACCTTTAAATTTATCTTCTGAAGGAATTCCAAGCCATCGTGCAGATGCACCAGTGGCGACGATCACTGTTTTTGATTCCAGCTTCTCGCCGCCCATGAGTGCAACCTCAAAACCACCTTCGATTTCCTCAAGAGACGTTGCAATATCAACTTTGAATTTCGCACCAAACTTTTCAGCTTGTTTTTTTGTGTCTTGAACTAATTTTGGACCTTGAACACCTTCAGGAAATCCAGGAAAATTTTCTACATCAGTTGTTAATGTTAATTGACCACCATCCTCCTGACCAGAGATCACTAAAGGAGCTAAATTAGCACGCGCTGCATAAATCGCAGCAGTGCACCCCGCAATACCAGTTCCCAAAATTATTACTTCTTCCATGTTAATTATCTAATAAATAATACGAAAGTACACGCACACCACTTCCTGTTGCTCCTTTCCCATTATAATCTCCATTTATTTGACGATATGCAGTTCCTGCAATATCTAAATGTGCCCAATTTGTTTTTTCATTTACAAATTTACTCAGAAAAACAGCAGCAGTAATAGAACCAGCCCCATACTTTTTAACAGAAATATTATTTAAATCAGCAATTTCTGCGTCCATAGCATCATGATATTCTTCAAAAAATGGTAATGGCCATACACGATCCCCACTTGTTTCACCCACTAATTTTAATGACGCACTTAATTCATCATGACGTGAAATTACAGCTGCAGTAAAATGACCTAACGCAACAACACATGCACCTGTCAATGTTGCAAGATCAATCATTATTTGTGGTTGATATTTCTTTTCTGTATAAGCAAGTGCGTCTGCTAAAACTAATCTCCCTTCGGCATCCGTGTTTCCAATTTCAACAGTTAATCCATTATATGCTCTCACAATATCACCTGGACGTTGCGCATGTGCGGAAACCATATTTTCACACATTGCCATAACACCAACAATATTTTTTTGAATACCTAACTCAGCTGCTACTTTAATAGCACCAAGAACTGCTGCAGATCCCGCCATATCAGTTTTCATATCTTCAATATAATTTGTTGGTTTTAAGTTATATCCACCTGAATCAAATGTAATCCCTTTTCCTATTAATGCAATTGGTTTTTCTTTTCCGCCACCATTATATTCAAGAATAATTAATCGTGGAGGTTTATCACTCCCCTGATTTACACCAAGCATTAAGCCCATACCTAATTTTTGTAATTCTTCTTTTCCAAGAACTTTAATTTTAATTTTATGATGTTTACTTGCAACATGTCGTGCTTGTTTTTCCATATAAACAGAAGTTGCAACACTTGCAGATTCATTAACAAGATCTTTTACAAAATTAGATGATTCTGCAATAATCCTTCCTGTTTTCAATCCTTTTCCAAAAGAAGAAGAGTCCCCATCCCACTGTATGCTTACACTCATCAAACCTTTTTTTTGATCTTGTTTATCTTTTACAAGGTATTTAATAAACCCATAATTTGCAAGAATTAATCCTTCAGCTGTTGCCCTTCCAATCATTTCTGCTGAAAGACCTTCTAATTTATTTACAAGGAAAGGAATATTTGTTGTTAAACCAGAAAAATGATTACATTTTACATATTGGACTGATTTACCTAAAACTTTTCGTAATCTTTCTAAAGTCATTTCTTTTTTCTTTCCTAACCCTAAAACAATGACTTTTTTATAATCTAAATAAGGCATACGTGTTGCATATTTTTGACCAAATTTTCGTGTGAAATGTTTTTTTTTATCTTCTTCTACTAATTCCAATGCTAATTGTTTACTTAAAGAACTATAATTCCCTTTATCCTCTTCAAATAATCCTAATACTAACGCTTCTTGATTAGAATCAAACTTTGGTAAAATATTTATTTTCATTATTGGTCACCTCAGGAGTATCTCTCAAATTTGATATTTTTTGCATCAACACCTTTCTCAATGAGAATATCTTTTGTCTCCACTACTAATTCCTTAAGCCCACAGATATAAAAAGTTTTGTTTTTTACATCTTCAGGAAGATGTGCTTGGACCCTTCCCTTTTTACCATCCCACTCTTCGCGTGTAATGGAAGGAGTGTATGTAAATTGAGGATATTTTTCTGCTAACTCTAAAAATTCTTCATGAAAAATTAGATCCTTCTTTACTTTAGAACCAAAAAGCATCGTAAATTTAATATCTGAATTTTGTGGTAAAAATTCTTTCAGCATACTATACATCGGAACTACACCAGTACCATTACTAATTAACCAATGTTCCTTATTTTCAGAGGTTTCATCAAACATAAAATGACCAAAAGGCCCTTTCATTTCGTACTCATCATCTTCTTTAATTGTTTTAAAACATTCAGATGCAAATCCACCTTCAATTATTTTGATACATAAATCTACCTTACCTTTCTCTGAAGGAGGATTAAGAATAGAATAAGACCGCATTTTAGATTCTTCACCATTTTTTACACGAATTGTTACAAATTGGCCTGCCTTGAATGTAAATTCCTTTGGACAGGATAAAGTCATTACAAAAACGTCATCATTAAGAAATACTTTTTTTGTGATTTTAGAGGTAAATGTTTGTATTGCCATTCATGAAATACGTTGAATTTCTTTTATATAGTTTGTGGATTATGGTATGAATAAGCGAGATAAATTTATAAATATTTGAACTTCATAATATAAAATGGGCCTCTTTGACTTATTATTTGGAAAAAAAGATTTAGAAGATTTAGATCCCGTTATTCCGGGGATTCATCCAACTAAAGATTATTTTCATACAGGAGAATCAACAGTAGGAACTACTGTTTATTTCCGAGATGGAACTTTTAAACGCACTGAGGGAACAATAAGAGTTACAGTGTATATACCAAATTATAAGAGGTATTAGATAAATGGTTAAAACTTAGAAATAATTTACTTCTCTCTCCTAAACCTACTGAATAATCCACCAAACTTCTTCTTAGGCTCTTCCTTCTCTTCCATTGTAACTTCTGATTCAATTGGAATTTCTGGTTCTACGTGAACTTTAGACTTTGATTGAACTAATGCTTTAGACATCATCCTTTCTGTATCTATTTTAATATCAATTTTTATTTTTTCCAGATGTTTTTGCACTCTTTTCTTACCACGGGGTTCTGCCCGATTTCCTAAAGAATAATAAATTTTCTCAACAGTATCTCCCCAAGAATAATCTCCTTTCTCCACTTTCACTTTATGGACTTCAAGTTCTTCGGTTTGAACACCCTTACGTAAATGATAATAAACACTTCTCTGTGTAACTGTTGGAAATATTTCATTATAAATTTTTGCAACTTGATACCCATACCCTTCTCCCATAAAATGAAGAATTTCAATGATGTTCTGACGGATTTCAGATTTAACAGGGCGTCCTCGTGGCATATATTTTCAATAGAGAGATAGTATATAAAATTAATCTTCTATATATTCTTTTGTAGGAGGTATTTCAATTTTATGGGAACGATGAAAATAAGAAGCGCCTAACCCCATCAATACTACACCTGCAGATCCAACTAGTGTTCCGCTCACAACATACTCTTCAGCAACTTCTTGAAGAAAATAATTAATAGGATTAACAGAATGCGTCACCAAAGATTCTAGATTTTCTCGCATAACAAATGGAACTACAGAATATAATGTAAAAGTACACCCCATTCCTAAAGAAAATAATCCTTTATCAAAGAGAGTTTCTTTTGAATTAAAGGCCATATATCTTTCATAATCCATATTTCTAATCAAGAATAAACTTTATTTAAACATTCTTAAACTAAATATTTATATAACCAAATAGCATTGTTATAGTATATGGCTCGTCCAACAATCTCAAAAAAACAACAGAAGGAAATCGCAAAGGAGAGAATTAAAACACTATTCTCACAAGCACAAGAAGTTTTCTCAAAAAATAAATCTCTTGCACACAGATATGTTACCTTAGCACGTAAATTAGCAATGAAAGTACGTATTAGAATGCCCATAGAATATAAACGGAAATATTGTAAACATTGCTACAAATACCTAGTATCTGGCGTAAATAGTAGAACAAGAACAAGAGATGGAAAAGTAATTATTTCTTGTCTTGAATGTAAAACATTCATGAGAATTCCAATTAAAAAGAAATCCTAATCATAAAGAAGAAACAAGATTTGGACATTTGTTATCATATCCATATAATTTATTAGTTTTTATAATCTCATCAGCAAATCTGCAAACTTCATTGTTAGGAAAAAATCCAATCATTAAGGTTCTATTTTCTGAGATTTTTTTATTTACTGCCCCTTCATTTACAACTTGACAAATATCTTTAGCATCTTGACGTGATTTCTGATTATCAAATTCGAGACTTTGAACCAATTTTTTTGCTTCTTGACTAGCATATCCATAAGCAATATCAGCAAAGGATTTTTCATAAATTTGAGGACGAACACCCTGTTCTTTTGCAAGTTTTCGTGCTAACCCAATCATTTCAGTTGCACGATTATAATCTTTCTTTCGCACCAAATCTTCTGCTTGTTTATATACTAATTCTACAAATTTTCTTTGATAAGGTTTATGATCAAGACCTAAAGTTTTTCCTAAATCACGAGCATTTCTAAGAGATTCTTCAAAACCATATCCATCTTTGAATTTAGTTTCAACATATTGATAAGCGAGACTCATTAAATTTTGATTTTCTTTTGAAGTTTCAACATTTAAGTAATCTGCCACTTTCTTTACTAAACCAAGATCATTTTTCACTCGCCAGAATGAACCCCTTTTAGCATTTTCCCCGATAGATTGATATAACTTATTTACAAGGGCAGCTCCAAAATCTTTTTTTGGATCCATTTTTTTTCCTACTTCAACAAAAGAGGTAAGAAGTTGATTACGTTTATGATCATAAGAAACATCAAGATTAGAATGTGCACAATCAACAAGGCCTGAAAAATCTTTAGGCTTACGAAAGTCATTTTTATAAAGGTGAAACCTTGTTCCCGGAGTTTCAGTAAGAGCATCAACAAGTGCATCTAATTCTGTAACTGGTAATGGTAAAGGTGAAGAATCTTGGTCCTTATGGGAGAAGGATTCCAGTTTTAGGTTTATTTTCTCATCTTCAGCACGAAAATATGAACTCTGATATGCGTGAATCCTCAAACCATTATAAATTCCACCGATATAACCTCCAAGACCTACGATACTTACAAGCATTGTTCCCAGCGTAAGATTTGCTAATTTCATAATGGTTGTCCCTGGGAGGTAGTTTATAAAACTTTTGGTAAAAAAACAATTTAAAAAATAAAATTAATCTTCATCATCTAACTCTTCACCAAAATCTTCAGATTCTTCATATTTTTCTGATAAATCGTCTTCTGGTTCATGAAATTCTTCTGCAGACATTGTTGCAAATTTTGATTCCCTTGTAGGTCGTACTAATTTTTCGACAACTTCGGCGAATCCCGCATTTGTAAGAACTTTTGTGATTTTAACTTTGACATAATCACCTTTTTTAGTATTTGCAACAAAAAGAACAAATCCCCTTACTTTTGCAATACCATCTCCCTTGCCACCCACTGATTGGATGGAAACATCATATAATTCGCCAGCTTTAACTGGTGCTTCTTGGTCACTCATTTAATTTTGCCTCCACTATACGGTTTAATTTCTAAAGAAAAAGTATTTTTTGGTATTTGTTTCATAATCATGTAATTTATGTAAAATAAGAGGAATTTCTATATAAATCTTTGGTAAATACTGAACAAAAAGTATCTTTTGGAACTTTTCGTTGTATATACAAACGCCAAATAAAATTTAATTCAATTTAGCGTTTAGTATATTCCTTCAAAATCCTTCATATCCATCAAAGGTAAAGAATTTAGAGGGTTGCGGTCCAACCTGGCCACCATAATTAGATTTTATTTGTTTCCCATAAGTTTGGGAAGGAAGCGCTGAATGAAAAAAATGTAACCTTGAAAGGGGCATATTATCTCTCAATTCAACAGGAGAAGTCTCATCTGAACGTACCTCAAATACCAACGTTCCAGTAAATCCATTATCAACAAACCCTGCAAAATGGAGAGGACCACGTAGACCTATGTGTGAATCACTTTTTACTTCTGCATTTAAATGATGAGGAATACTTAAATATTGTTTTGATGCAAGCAAATAATGCTCACCATTTCTAATGATTAATTTTCCATCATTAGCGCGAACAGGATCAAAGAAATCTAAAAGAGGATAATAATTTACTTTACACATATTAATAGGATCTGGATTTTTCTTAGCCTTAAATCCAACAACTGAATTGGTATGTTCACCAAGAAGATCTAAATTTAATTGTAAACCATCCCTCACAAAACC
Source organism: Candidatus Woesearchaeota archaeon (assembly GCA_013204355.1). Classification (GTDB taxonomy): domain Archaea; phylum Nanobdellota; class Nanobdellia; order Woesearchaeales; family GW2011-AR9; genus 1-14-0-10-32-24. The sequence goes on from JABMOA010000027.1 coordinate 9,251, forward strand.
GTTAGAAGAAATCAATTTTTGTTCATCGCCAATACCATAAATTAATGGGCTTTGACCAAAAGTTCGTGAAATATCAAAATCGTGAAGTTGAGGATAACCTGTAAAAAAACGAAGTTGATTTAGTGTTAAACCAGGAGAAACAATGACATCAAAAGCTAAAGGTTGAACTAAAGCATATAACCCCACAGGTTCATTGATTTTATACGAATAATCAATCTCATCTACAGAAGGATTAAAGTCTGCAAATAACCTTGTATGAAGAAATAATCTTCCAATGCTTGATTTTGGAGATGATTTAATATGTTCCTCATGATGTAGAACAACCTTTTCTTGTAATGGGAATAAATATGTGAATCCAACTTTTAATTCATATCCTTCATTGAATGTTACTTTCCGAGATTGTTGTGAGGGTAAATTTGCGATTGTTTGTTCCACCGTTTCATTTGGATGTGGCCTAAAAACACCATAAGTATTTGTATCTAATACATAAACGCTGTTTCCTAAACGAGGTTCAAACGAAGAAGGTTGAACTAATTTTTCTAATGTTTCATCTGTTGCATCAGTAATAATTCTCCCTTCCCTAACTAATTGAGACAGTTCATTATCACTTAAGCATAACCCTCTTTTACCTTCCATATGTTATGATTAAAGAATTTGATTTAAATAAATATAGTTAATAGAAAGTAAATAAAACAGAATGATTAATTAAAATACTGAGAAGATTTATATGTTCAACATTTTTAATATAATAAATGGTAGAAGAATTTTTGAAACCTGGCCATCACCTTCGTGATTTATGTGTAGATTTAGTAAATAGTAGTTCTAAAAAAAACATAATCAAGAAGATTTACTATTTATTTCAAAAATAATGAAAAAAATGAAAAAAACTCTTGCGGAAATTGAAATAATTAAAAAAAAATTAAAAAATTAAATTCTTAATTTAAAAGTCTTCAAATCCAGTCTCAGTTACCATGA
>JABMOA010000028.1 GCA_013204355.1 Candidatus Woesearchaeota archaeon
ATTTCTTTTAATTTTAATTCCGCACGAATTAATTTTGTAATTAGCTGTGCTTCTGACACTGATCCTGCCCATGTTACTGCAAAATCGTCATTTAAGATATGCACTTTATCTGCTCGTTTGTCCGCAATCATGTGACCCACGGTTGCTCTCATATCAGCTGCAAGAACAATACCATCCTTACAGACAATTCCTACTGTTGTAGTACCTGTTTTTAATTGATCCATATTTTAACACCCTAGAAAAGTTTTTTCAACCTCTTGTTTATATATGTGAATGTGAGTCATATTTATAAATCTTTTGGGTTAAATGTCATTAATTCAACCACATCTCTTGAACTTCTTCTCCAATTCAAATGCTTCTGTTTTAATCATAGTTGGACGTCCATGTGGACATGTGTAAGGGAAATCTGTTTTTTGTAAATCTGAGAGGATTTTTGTCATTTCATTAATTGTTAATTCATCGCCGGCCATTACAGCAGATCTACATGCCATTCTTGTGATAATGAGTTCTTTCAATTCTTGAAGTGTATTCCGACCAACAACTAATTCATGTAATACCACATGAAACAAATCTCGTGGTTGTAATCTTCCAAAGACAGAAGGCACTGATTTGAGAATGAATGTATTACTACCAAATGGTTCTACATCAAATCCCATTCTTGCCAATTCTTCAATATTTTCTTCCACCAACACTTTTTCTGCAGCTGTTAATTCCAATACGCCTCCTTGCAATAATTCTTGGACATCTACAGAAGCGTCTTTGAATTGTTTCATGAATTTTTCATACATCACACGTTCATGGGCTGCATGTTGATCAATGAATAGAACGCCTCCCTCAGTTTCAGCGACAAAGAAGGTTTTATGAACTTGTCCAAAAATTTTCATCTGTGGTAATTTTTCTACAACTTGTTCTATTTCTTTAACAGATTCAGAGATTTTCCCATAATTTCCTTTTTCAATCACTTCTTCTTCTGGTGTGACATAAGAACCACCATCATAAGATTCTGAATAAGAATTTGAATTAGAAGAAAAAGAATCATCAGAGTAAAAAGCAGTTGATTCTTCAACTTTTAATGTTGTTTGTGCTGAAGGTTCAAAGGTATAGGTCTTGCGTACTTGTGCCCCCATGGTTAATGCTTCGGATTCTAAATCTATTAAAGGAATCAAATTATGTTTTTCTAAAATTTTAACAACTGACTGTGTTAAAGCTTTACGTACTTCATCAATCTGATCTATTTTAATTTCCATCTTTTGTGGATGTACATTGACATCAACATTTTGTGGATTTAATGTTAAACTTAAGACAAAGATTGGGTGTTTGTTCACAAATAATCGTGATTTGTATCCTTCATAAACAGCATCTGTTAATTCTTTACTTCTTACCCACCTATTGTTCACGAAGAATACTTGTTGAGTTTTATCATTACGTGAATTTAGTGGTTTACAAACCAGTCCCTCTATCCTTACCAAATCATCTTCGTAATCTATTTCCAATAATTCTTTTGCGATAGAAACCCCATAAATGGATGCAACATTACTTCGTTGATTTTCCATAGAAGGAGCATTGAGTAATTCGTGGTTTTCATGTGTTAATTTGAAATCAACATCTTCATGTAATAATGCATAATGTGTGACAACATCAATAATGTGCCGTAATTCAACAGCATCTGTTTTAAGAAATTTTTTTCTTACCGGTGTATTGAAAAAGAGATTACGAATTTCAATGATTGTTCCTTCATCACATCCAACTTCTCCTTCGCTAATCACATGACCTCCTTCCAATACTAAATTAAATCCTTCTAATTGATCTTTCTGTTTTGTGATCAAAGAAAATAGGGAAATTGCTGCAATACTTGCAAGCGCTTCTCCCCTAAATCCTAATGTTTCAATAGAAAACAAATCCTCTGTATGTTTTATTTTAGATGTTGCATGCCTAAGAATAGATTTTCGTGCATCTTCTTCAGTCATTCCTTTCCCATTATCTGCAATTTTAATCAAATCTTGCCCAGAATTCTTAATATCCACATAAATACTTGTTGCACCTGCATCAAGCGCATTTTCAATAAGTTCCTTCACAACAGATGCCGGCCGTTCTACAACTTCTCCTGCTGCGATTTTGTTGATAAGATCTTCAGATAAAATGTTGATTGTCATATAGAATTTGGGAGATTTAGGGGTATATATTTATTTTGGTGATGGAAACATTTTAATATCAAACACACAATCATTGAAACATGCGAAGAATTCTCCTAGAAAAAGAAAAGTTAGTAAAACTGTGGAAAGAACACAAGTTCAAAGACCTTCTAAAACTCATCGCAACGGGCAACAACACACCTCATCAGGTTGCGCTTGGATCTGCAATTGGACTGTTTGTGTCTATAATTCCAACATTTGTTGTAGGGATGTTGATTGCGCTATATATTGCATGGGACCGTAAATTGAATATGCTTTCTACATTTCTTGGTACAATGATTGTAAATCCATTTACGTTTCCTTTTGTCTATTTTGCAGATTATACACTTGGAGATTATATTATATCACATAAGATCCCTTTAAGCTTTCCAACATCACAACCAATCACAGCATATGCTTCACGTTTATATTTGGGTGGTTTTGTGTTTGCAGTGATTGCTTCTATAATCCTGTATATTGCGGTCTATTATGTGGCAAAATATTATCAGGAAAAACATTTAAACGAAAAAATTAAAGGGATTAAAATTTTCAAAAAAGGAAAATAAAAATCCCAACGGAGCAAGCTCCGGGGTATTGAACCCAGCAAGAAATAAAAAAAATCAGAGATTTTTGAACTTCCCAAAAAAGGAAAACTTATAAACTAAAAAAATATTCTAACAATATGAATAAAATTCTCTTAGCTGTATTGTTTGCAGGATTCGGTACACAATTAGTTAAATTGATTGCACTGTGGTTCAAACATAAGACCCTTACATTTAAAGATTTATTTGTAACTGGAGGTATGCCTTCATCACATTCAGCGTTTGTTGTTTCTTTGACTACTATTATTTATCTGGTGGAAGGTGCATCAACAACATTCGCAATATCCATAGTATTTGCAATGATTGTGCTAAGAGATGCATATGGTGTGCGAAGAACGGTTGGTGAAGAAGGTTTATTACTGCAAGAAATTATTCAAAAATTAAAGATTAAAAAGCAAACACATTTTGCAATGGGCCATACACCTTTGCAGGTTATAATTGGATCATTGATTGGGTTTATTGTTGCATGGATTGTATTCTTGATTTAAGGTAAATTCTATTTTTGATAGTATTAAAAATAACAAACTATAAATAATATTAAATCTCCCAACCCATTATGATCACAATCAAAGAAATGACGGCTTTGGAACGTGCAGCTGCAAAAAAAGGGATATTTCCAAGTATTTTAATGGAGAATGCTGGGAAAGAGGTAGGAAGAGTTCTAAATGAGAAGTTTGATTTGCGTGATAAACACCTTGTTGTATTTGCAGGATCTGGTAATAATGCAGGAGATGGATTTGTAGCAGCGCGAGAATGTTTAGAAATATGTCCAACAATCATTTTATTTTTTGGTTCCGAACAACAACTTTCTGAAGAAGCCAAAGAAAATTATGATAAAATTAAAGATGCTGTCACAGTTGTACAAATTCTTTCTGAAGAAGATTTAAAAAATTTCCAATTTCAGAAAGGACATCAGTTAGTATTGTTAGATGCATTGCTAGGTACTGGCGTTAAAGGAGAAGTCATAAATCCAATCTTATTAGGAATTGATTTCTTTAATCAAGTGGAAGGAATTAAAGTATCTATTGATGTTCCTTCTGGATTAAATCCAGATACGGGAGAAGGAAGTAAAAGTTGTGATGTCGAATTAGTGATTGCATTACATGACATCAAGGCTGGTTTGATGAGTTTAGAAGAGAAGACTATTGTTGTTGATATTGGTTTAAATCAAAAATCAGTTAACTTGGTAACAGAAGAATAACTTACCATTGTTGTATTTCCTGCAGTGCCAGATATTTTTTCAGTGGAAATATACTTCCCTTCACTAAGTTTTGTAATACGTCTGTGGAAACTTTTGTAACTCATTTCTCCACCCTGTTCTATAAACGCATTATAAAGATCACCAACTTTTTTACCACTATTATTTTTCACAATTTCCAACACAAATAATAAATCTTCTTCTAAAGATTCTTTTGGTTTAATATGAAAATCATCTACATTTTTCACAGCTTGTGCAACTTGTTCCAATCCTATTTTTCGTAAACTTTTGTCTTCTGCTGCAGATCCTGCTTCTTTCATAAGATATAATCCTATTCTAACATCATTAGTTTCCACACATTTTTCAACAAGTTCATCAAACGCTTCTTCATCCCACACCCCTGGTACAAAAGCGTAATCCCTTCGTTGTTTCAAAATTCCTGCAATTTCTGATTGATTGTATGGTCTAAAAAAAAGAAATTCAGGATTTAATCTACTTCTAATTCGTTCATCCATGTCTGAATATGAATCTCTATAATTTGTCAGAAGAAAAATTGATTTCCGATAAATGTCTTCTAAAATTGTATAAAGAAAATCAGTATCCTCCAATTTATCAATTTCATCAAAAATAAACACAACTGATCCTTTGTTTAATCTATCTTTCATTAACCCAAACAATTCGCTCGTTTTTTTATGTTGAATAAATTTATATCCTAAATCTTGACAAATACGATAGAACACCTTGTAAGTTGTATTTTCTTTCCAACAATTAATATAGATTGGAAGAACTTCATCTGATTCCTCTTCCAATTCTCTGAGAACATGTTTACATGCGGTAGTTTTTCCAATGCCAGGTGCACCATATACAAATACATTACGTCCATTATGTCCTTGAAGTAATGGCCTAATCGCTACTGCAAATCGTTGTTGTTCATTTTCTCTTCCAAACAAAATTTTTGGTTGGAAATCATATCCTAAAAAAAGAGTATCCCGAAATATAGATTCTCCACTTCTAAGCATATCTTTAAACATAGACATTCACTTTTAGAAGAAGACGTTGTTTATATTGTTTGTGGGAATTTAAACTAATGATTTCCCGATTTCTGTAATTCCACACATAAATGGTTGCAGAACTTTCGGAACTTTCACAGTACCTTTTTTTGTTTGATAATGTTCTAGAATTGCAACCATGATCCGACTGGTAGCTAACGCTGTATTATTCAATGTATGCACAACTTCACGTTTATTATCTTTATTCACATATTTGATTCCTAATTTTCGTGCTTGGTAATCAGTACAGTTGGATAAAGATACAATTTCTCCATAATCTTTTGTGGTTGGTCTATAAACTTCAATGTCATAACTTTTATGTTTCCATGCACTTAAATCACCACTACAAATTTCTAACACTCTATAGGGTAATTTTAATTTTTTGAGAATTTCTTCTGTATTTTTCAAAAGTTCATCAAACATTTTATCACTCTCTTCTGGTTTACAGAAAATGAATTGTTCTACCTTGTTAAATTGATGTGTTCGCCACAATCCTTTTTCGTTAATTCCGTGTGCCCCTATTTCCTTCCTGAAACACATGGAGTATGAAAAATATTTTCGTGGTAAATCTTTTGCGTCAAAAACATCTTGGTTATGGTATCCCAAAATTGCATGTTCACTTGTGCCAATTAATGCTAAATCTTCACTTCCAATTGAATAAATTGTTTGCTCCCATTCGCCTACATCAATTGCGGCACCTAAAATTTCTTTCCGTACCATTAATGGAGGTTCTAAATAATGATACCCTTGTTTATACATGAATTGAATTGCAAATTGAATTAAGGCTTGATTTAATAATCCTAGTTCTCCTTGCAAATAATAAAAACCACTTCCTGACACATCAGAAGCCTTATCAAAATTTGCAATACCAAGAGACTCACATAATTCTACGTGATTCTTAATCTCAAAATTAAATTCAGAAATTTTTCCTACTTTTCTAAGTTCAACATTTTCAGAATCATCTTTTCCTTTGGGAACTGAATGGTGCATGAGGTTACTTAACTTACCAAGTTCAATATCCCTCTTATGCAAAGAATCTTCAACTTGATCTTCTAATTTCTTGATGTCTGATGCAACTGATTGCATTTCTTTGATTTTCTTTTGTGCAGTTTTTTCATCTTTTGCTTTCTTAGCTTTGTTAATTTCTTCAGAAACAATATTACGCGTTTGTTTTAACTTTTCAACGTTCTTTTTCCCATCACGCCATTGGGCATCTAATTTTAGAACTGAATCAACTCTTTCAGGATTGTGATTTTTCTTAATTTCATTATCCCTCACTTGATCAGGATGTTCACGTACAAAGTTGATGTCTAACATGGCTTGAGGGAGTTTGTTTGATTATATAAAAGTTCCTCCCAACCAAAAGAAACATATATAAACTCAAAAATAATCTCTCTACTTGAAAAAAGAGTGAAAAATGGTGAATAAAAAGTTTGTAATACTCTTTGTAGTAGTATTAATCCTAGTTTTATCTCTCCCAACAGCTTTAGCTGAAGAGAACTCTACACTGAACTCAACTTCAAATATAACTGTCAATCCAAATACGCAGAAAATCGCATCCTTAGAATTAAAAATAAATTCATTAGAAAGTAAAATTTATACATTACAAACAGACCTACAAACTTTAGACAATAAGATTTCTACCATTAAAAATGATGTTGAAATCATTAATTCTCAACAGAACCAACTTTCTCAAGAAATAAAACAGGACTTCGGATCTGTGTCAACAGGTCTTGCAGGCTTACAACAAAATCTTGACACAACAAAGAATAATTTAACGGAAGTAGCTGACGATTTAAAAGGAACAAAATCATTTAACACATTCCTTGCATTTATTATTTTTTTAGTTATTATTGGGCTAGGTGCAGGAATTTACTACATTAAAAAAAAAGGATTTTTTAGTAATGGCCTTTTCAACAATAAAGTTCATCCACATGTCGCAAATTACATTACTGACCATATTAAACAAGGTAAGAAATTTGATCATATTAAACAAAACCTAGTTCAAGCTGGATGGGATGAAAAGGATATCCATCATGCGTATAAACATACCTTAAAACAAAATTATAAATCATATAAAAAAACACAAGGTCCTGACAAAAAAAAAGTTTTGATTATTAGTATTATTGGTATTGCAATTATTATTATTGGAATGTTTAGTTTATCTGGATCTGTTGGTCAAGCTGTTAAAATTCAACAAAATGTAAATACCGAAACACGAGTTTTAACAACTGACATTATTTGTGAGGATGGCTTAATTCTTAATCCAACAGGAGATGGATGTTGCCAAGATGTGAATCAAAATAATGTATGTGATGAGATTGATACCTATCAAGCAAATAAAGTTAAAGAAGATAAAGCTGTATGTGCTGACAACAATGAGTGTTCTGCAGATAAAGTTTGTATCAACAGCAAATGTGGATATGTAAAAGACATTTACAAAGGAAGTGCTGTATGTAGTAAGAAATGTTCCTATTATTCTGTTGAAACAATTACAAGCGATGGAGAAACATATTTCCATAAGCCTGGACAAGGTGGTTATACTGCAGCTGGTGGCTTGGCATGGGATTTGATAGATGCGCCAAGCCATTGTATTGAAGAAAATGCACAAGCTGTTTTTGAAATATCTAAATTTGGACCCTCAAGATCAGTTGATGCTGAAGGGAATAAGAAAACTAAAATTAGTCTCATTGGAAAAGAATTTGTAGCATTAGAACAAGGAAAGAATAGTAAAATCATTACACATCCGGCTAACAGCAATATTAAATTCACATTACTCGCAGATGAGATTTTTGAGAATTGTGGCTAAAAAGCATCCCTTGCCAAATCCACCCTCAAATCAAAGTCAAACCGATTCACGAATTCTTTTGCTAAAGTTGGATCATGTTCTTTGATAAATTCATAGATATCCTTAGAAAAACAATGAGCACATAGACTCATACCCTGATGACATTTGATACATTGAACTTCACCACCATAATGAAATCCCACAATATGTTGTGCAAGGTCTGGACGTGATTCATGAACAAGAATATACATCTCTTCAGAAAGACAGCTTGCACAGATAGGATTTGTAATTGCTTGTTCACATTGTACACAACAACTTGTAATTGCCCTCATAAAAAATAATAACCAAAACAAATATATATATTATACATATTAACTTAATATGACGTATATACGTGTTAAGAAAATAAGTAACAAACCCTATGCGTATCTTGTAGAAAGCCAATCAACGAAACGGGGACCAAGACAGCGTGTAAAACAATATCTTGGACGAATTCATACAGTAGAACAACAAAAGAACGAAAAATCTATGGTTGTTGGTAAAACAAAGAAAGATTTTTTACAAAACATGGTTCTTCGTGAGTTGATACCTGCAGGATTCTCTAAAAAAGGAACAAAATTTAGTTACGAACAATTACATTTCTGCCCAGAAGAATTAACATTACGTAAAAAAAACAATAAAGAAGCTATAATAAAAATGAATGAAGGATATTTATGTAGCTTTACTGTTGAAAGGTTACATAAATTTTCAAAAAAAGATGATATTAACAAAGATGCATTACTCTTAGCAAAACATTTCTTAGAAGCAGGTTTAACTATTTCTGAAGAAGAATTTGTAAGTTATTATAAGTTATTGTAAAAAAAGAAATCTTCGTAAGTAACTAAAAATATTTGGTTTTGATAGAAACACTTTTGAATTTTCTGTAACCATTTCTATTGAGGCATCTATTTGACCGTTATGAGTCATCGAATCATATGCATCTAATATTGTTCTAAAATGTTCCAAATCTAAACGCATACCAGGTTTCTCTAAAGGACCAACATGACCATTTCGCAAATGTGTAGCATCTAACAAATATGTGAAAATATCTTCTTTTCGTTCATAAGTACTTGAAAAAGGAACAGGGAATCTATCATAATTATTATTAATTTTATATGTCCTTCCTGTAATTAAATCTTCTAATTCTGGTTTTCGTCCAACAAAAACATCTAAACCAGTAATTGTATCTTTTAAAGAATCATTATTTAATTGAAATAAAAAAGGTTTATTAGCATTTTCAATATCGTCCATCTCCAAAATTTGAGGATTTGTAACATAAAGTGCTGCAACATTGTTTCGTTCTGCTAAAATAAAGTCATATTTCATGAGAAACATAAACCCATATGATTTATTTATAAATGTATCTTACGACGTAAAGAAAAGTAGAGAAGAGAAACCCAAAAAGGTGCACTTACGATAACACTTATTGCTAACATTTTTTATGATATGGGTAAAGG
>JABMOA010000029.1 GCA_013204355.1 Candidatus Woesearchaeota archaeon
GTTCTGCATTCCACAACTGGGCAATTAGTTTATCATATATGAGAAAGAAAAATATTGGATTTAAAGATATCATTGATGCATATACTAACGAATCTAATCCTGAAGCATATAAAGAATTAGCAAAGAAAGCTCCTTTACATGAAGTTGTTCTTGATATGGTTATTGAACATAATCCTAATCCTGTTCAAGCACAAGCATATAGAATTCCAAAATTATGGCAAGGCGATTTAGAAAGTGTTGATGGTAAATCTTTAATTTCTTGTAATCCAAAAGGAAGAACATATTTTGTGATTACAAAAGTTGTTGTTGACCCTCAAGCAGGTGAAATCGCAGCAGGAAGATTATTTTCAGGTACAATAAAGAAAGGAGATGAAGTGTGGTTAAACATGGCAAATTCTCCTGGAAGAATCCAGCAAGTGTACATTTATAATGGTGCAAAAAAGGAAATTGTTGACAATGTTCCTGCAGGTAACATTATTGGTGTTGGTGGATTAAAAGCAGGTATCCCTGGTGAAACAGTAACGAGTGATGGAAAATCAGAACCTTTTGAAAAATTAAGTCATATGTTTGATCCGGTTGTTACAAAAGCTATTGAAGCTTTAAGACCTGGAGATCTTCCTAAATTAATTGAAGTACTTCATCAAGTACAGAAAGAAGATCCTACAATTACTATTGAGATTAATGAAGAAACTGGTGAGCATTTAATGCATGGTATGGGTGAACTACATCTTGAAGTTATTGAGAATAGAATTAAAAAAGAAAAAGGCGTTGACGTAAAAACATCTCCACCAATTGTTGTATACCGTGAAACAATTACAAAAGAAAGTCCTGAAGTTGAAGGAAAATCTCCAAACAAGCACAATAAGTTATATTTTAAAGTTGAACCTTTAGAGCAAGGAGTTGTTGATGCAATTAAGGGGAACAAACTTCCTAAAGGACGATATAAGAAGAAAGATAATGAAGCTATCGCTGTATTTAGAGAATTAGGATGGGATACAAAAGTTGCATCAAAAGTTAAAGGCGAAATTAACGGAAATCTTTTTGTTGACGAAACACGAGGAATTGTTCAAATTAATGAAATCATGGAACTTGTCCTTGACATGTTTGAAGATGTTATGAAAGCTGGTCCTTTAGCAAAAGAACCTTGTATTAATGTAAGGGTTAGTTTAATGGATTGTACTCTGCACGAAGATGCAATTCACAGAGGTCCTGCACAAATGTACCCTGCGGTGAGAGAGGGTCTTAGATCTGCAATTATGCAAGCTGGTCCTGTTCTTTACGAACCTCTACAAGTTATGAGAATTGAAGCCCCAAACGAATATGTTGGAGAAGTTTCTAAATTGGTTACATCTAGACGTGGTCAATTACTTGAAATGAACCAAGAAGGTGACGTTACTGTTGTTGTTGCAAAACTTCCAGTAGGTGAACTTTTCGGATGGAGTAACGATTTACGTAGTGGAACTGGTGGTCGTGGTAACTCTTCATTAGTTGATCAAGCATTTGAGAAACTTCCAGGAGAATTACAGGATAAAATCAGAAACTTAATTATCCAACGTAAAGGATTGAGTGCAGGGTCCTTAGGGGCTTAATTTTTTTTATTTTATTTTTATTTGTTTAATTTTATTTATTGTTTTTAAGAATAAGATTTAAAACTCAATTTACTTTCTTCCAATCTCAACAACATATTTTCCTTTCACAGAAGAAGTCCAGAATGTGAAAGGTTTAAAATCTCTTTTGATATCAACAATCTTTTTATGTTTATCTAAAATTAAAACATCTATGGGATAGAAAACAAAAAAATTATGTAAAGCAACTTTTCTTTCTGAAGGAAATTCCATAATTAAGTTTTGTTTTCTACGAAACATAAGCCCACGCATCTGTGAAAGTAATGAAGTACAATATAATTCTTTTTCTGAAATTACTTCGTTGTCTATTTTAATCATGTTTCCAAATCTCATCTCCTACAAAATGTATATTTTTGATTACTTTACCAGAAATTGCTTTACGCATTTCTTCAGTGTTCAGTTGTGCAATACCTATTGCTAATGGTTTTTTATTATTCTGGTCTATAATCACAATGAATTCGTCATTTTTAATGCCTTCTTCAATTTCCTTGATTCCAGGTCGCATGATATCTGCACCATTAATCACAAATTTGACTGCCCCCATATCTACAGTTATTTTTTTCAATCGTTCATGTGTTTGCAAATATTTTAATGTTGGGACAGGTTTATTGTTATAATAAAAAAAACAAGGTTCATTGTTAATGTAAAGAATCTTATAAGAATCTTCTTTGAGAATACATTGATCTTTCTTTGAAAGTTCTAATCCTAATTCCTTGTTGAGATCCTTTGCTTTTAAACGTGTTTGTTTCATTAGTATAATACTGTAATTTTTACTAAAGGAGTTCCACCAGCTGGCATTTCAATAATCGCACCATTTTCTACAAAAGATTGTTCATTATTTTTAAGAGAAGTAGTTTTTGTTCTTCCAGCTTCTTTCTGAATTAACCAAACACCTTTTTCCCCAAGAACTGTAAGTTCATACTTTCTTTGACGAGCATCCCAACGAAGAGTTGCATGTTTTCTTGAAATTACCTTAGAAAAGTTATTATTTTGTATAGTTATTTTGTGACCAATTTTTTCTGACATCTTACCTTCAAGTAAAGACATCTCCTGAGAGGTAGCCCTTCCTATTAACAAGTTTGCATCTTCAACATCATAAACATGACGAATACCAAATGTAACAATCAATTGTGCTTTCTTTCTTAAAAACAAATTAGTTATCGGACTTAAAAAACTCACATTATTCACCTCTTATCAAACTTCTTGTAGCCTAACCAGATTAACACAGCTAACGCAATTCCTAATAATATAAATTTCAATACATCATCTGCATGACGCCAGTACCTGATGGTACCATATAATAACAACAATACACCACCTGCTAAGATTCCTGTGCTAATTGCATCTTTATTTAAAATCACACCTACAACAATTGCAAGTATTCCAATAATGATTGCAACAACAAAAACAACAAGATCATGTTTGTCTTGAAGTTCTTGATATCCAATGTAGCAATCTAATTTATTTGAACAGAAACGTTTTTCTGCAGGAATAGGTTGTTTGATACCTTCAACTCCTGGATCTAAACCATCAGACCATGTCCCGCCTGCAGCTTGACAGGCCGTTTCATTATCTAAATGATACACTTCTGGACAGAAATCTTGATATTCAGGGGGGTCATGAAATACTTCTATACCATAACCTATAAAGAAGACAAATATAATAGCAATTGCAAATGTTAAGAGGAATTTTTTCTTGCTCATGAGGATAATAGGGAGTTTTAAAGTTATAAAGGTTATGGTGTTTTTGTTGTCTCCAAATAGTTGTGAAATCAGTCCGATAGCTTTATAAAGAGCCACCTTAAAATAAAATCTCCATGGATAATAATAATAATAATAA
>JABMOA010000030.1 GCA_013204355.1 Candidatus Woesearchaeota archaeon
CATTCAAACATTACAATGAAATGCGACCCATTAACAAAAGAACAACTTTTACAACAAAAATCATGTTGCGGAAACGGTTGCATGAATTGTCCTTATGAACCAAGATATGTTAAAGGTACAACAAAAATAAAATGAATCTCACACCAGAACATCAAGCACAGATTAATGCACAAAAGAAAGAATGTATCTATTGTAAAATTAATCGTGGTGAAATACCAGGAAAGAAAATTTTTGAAGATGAGAAATCTCTTGCAATTCTTGACATTTATCCTGCAAAGAAAGGCCATACTGTATTCTTATTCAAAGAACATTATCCACTTCCTGCATTTATCCCACCAGATCAATTCAAACATTTCTTTGGCTTAATCCCTGGATTATCAAAAGCATTGAAATCAGCATTAGTAACAACAGGAATCAATATGTTCCTTGCAGCAGGTGGACCTGCAGGACAACAATTCCCACATATGGGTGTACACCTATTTCCCCGAGAACCCGATGATGGATTCTTCAATCTCATGTTTAAACTCAACACCTCAACAGATGAAGAAATTACAAAAATGCTTCAAACTAATTTACCAATTATGATGCAAAACCATTTTGGTAGAAATCCTGCAGAATGGCACACTGGGAAAGGAAACATCCCTCCATTTCTCACTCCAATCTATGAAAAATGTACAGTGATTTATGAGGATGAAAAAGCAATCTGTGTTGCCCCAAAGAAAGGTGCAGTTGCAGGACATTTACAAATTTACAGCAAGCAAGAAGAAAAATATATTGAAAACCTATCTCCAGAAGATGCATCACATCTAAACTTCGTTGCATCATTCGCAGCAACTGCAGTCTTTGAAGGTATGCAAGCGCATGGTACAAATGTTGTCATGGTATCTGGAGAATCAGATGATAATCCAGAAGGAAAACTAATTCTTCACGTTCTTCCACGAATGCAAGATGATGTATTGAAACACATGTTCTGGCAACCAGCACAACCAAAAGATGATCTAGATGCCATGGCAAAAAAGATTAAAGATAAAACATGGAAACTTTCCTACAAAGAAAAAAAGTCAAATATTCCCTCATATGTCAAACCCCCTGTTATGAAAATTGGTGACAAGAAAGAAGTAAAACCATCAACACCAGAAGATGAAATTAAAGCAGCAATAGCAAGAATGCAGCAATAACTTCCACAATTCTTTTAAAGCAAATTCACTAAAACGCTATTTATGGAAACACAACCAATCATTGCAACACATGCAGAAGATCCAGATGGAATCATTGCACATGCACTTTTAATGCGAGCTTTAGATATCTCAACAATCACTCCTTCCTCTGATGCACATCACTTTTTACGATATGATACACTCCCTCAAGATTTTGAAACAATCAATTCTCTCCTTACACAAACACCTTCGGATTTATATATTGCAGACATCGCATTTAATGATTCATTAGTAACGGCAAGAGATGGTCAATTAGTTCAAGATGTCGCTAAAAATGCTTCAACTGTAACTTGGTTTGATCATCATGAAAATACAAAAAGGAAAATTCCACTTTTAGAAGATTTTGGAGTAAATGTTGTATATAATCATCAATCATCAGGACTCCAAGTCCAACGTCATTACAGATTAAATGAAGCTTATGAAGTTTTACTTGGAAGAATTGCACATGGTCATGACCATAAAAAAGTCGGTTCAACGCATCGGAATATTTTACTTGGTGATGAATTACAATCAATCATCACTCTTGCAAATGTAGATAACCCAAAACTTTTAATGGATTTAGCTATTGATCTACGTGATGAAAACTGTTTTGATGATTATCAATTAAAACCTCATTGGAGATCTGTTGCAGATGAGAGTAAATCTCAACAAGAGAAGGCAATTGGTATCTTAGAAAAATGTTTAGAATTTGAAACTGTTGCAGGACAACGAGTTTTATGGGCAGAAACTTCTCCTTACCTTTCTTCAAAACCAGGACCACGGTATTTGATGGAACACTATGGTGATCAATTTGATCTTTGCGTTTCACTCTTTGGGCATCCAGTACGCAACCACATCATTGATGGCAAACCAAAATCAGATTTTCCAATTCAAGATTTATGTCAATCATTAGGTGGTGGTGGGCGCGGGAAATCAGGAGGTTTTTCACTTCCAGAATCTCTTCAAAGTCCTGTTGAGATTGAATCTGCTAAAGAATTAATCAAAGAAAAAATCAAGTATTATAGTCGTCCAGCATAATGTTTTGAGAGATTGAAATATTTTTCAGCTTTCTGTTTCATTTCTTCTTTTTCTTCAATGGAAATATTTTGGTCATCATAGGTAAATGCACTAATTTTTCCTCTGATGTATGACCTATAACAGTTATAAAAATCAATTAATGTCTTTATATCCCCGTCGTTACTTAATGAGATATATTCTTGAAGAAAAATCTTTGCTAACTCGTCTTGTCCATGAAAATCTAAATCCATAGTCATAAATGCAATTTCTGCAATTACATCTGAACAAGGAAATCTTTTATTAAATACAATGCCATCAAATATTTGAGAATCTTCATTAGTCATAAATACATTACTTGGATGGAAATCGCCATGGCAATGTTTGATTTTATTTTTTGTAATTCTAGATTCAAATAATCCTCTATTATTCTCTATAAACGCATTAACTTTTTGTTGAGTAAATGAAAAATCTTCTGAACTAATTAACAAATCCTTGTAACTCTGAGTCTGCTCAAAATTTTCATTCCAATTAAATTGAATGGTCTCAACACTTCCAAATTCATTAATATCCTCACCCATTGGTGCAATTTGATGGAAATCATATATCTTTTTTGCAAGAACTTTAATATTTTCTTCCGTAACTTTTTCAGCGGCTAATCTTTTATCCATCGTACTTTCTGGATCAACTTGATTCATTCGCACAGCATATTCCACAACTTCTCCTTTACCATCAACTTTCAAAGAACCATCAAATTCCTTTGTAATTGCTGAAACCCCTAAATAAATACGTGGAGAAATTAAGCTATTATGTACAACTTCCTTTTCACATTGGTCTTTCCTTTTCTCTAAACTAGAAAAATCCAAGAAACCAAGATTCATGGGTTTGTTAATCTTGTATACAATCTCTCCTGTTAGAAAAACAATTGAAACTGCCGTCGTAATTACTTTAACTTCTTCAATATCATGGGGATACGTTTCTTGTTTTTGTAACGCTTCTCTTAATAAACTCAAATCCATGTTCCCTTAACCAAACACAATATATATAAAGATTTAGGAATTCTATTCCTTCATGGCAAGTGTTGGTGATAGGGTTCAAATCAAAACCAAAAAGGGAACAGAAGAAGGTGTTTTAATGCCAAGTTCTGAAAAAAACGTTGTTTTAATTAAATTAGATAACGGATACAACCTAGGTTTTGAGAAAAAAGATATCACTTCAACAAAAGTTAGCAAGAAAGCAGTACAATCAAAATCTGCAAAACAAAAAATTACAATCAACAAATCTCTACCAACAATTGCAATCCTTCACACAGGAGGAACTATTGCTTCTAAAGTTGATTATAGGACCGGTGGTGTCACCACAGATTTTTCTCCTGAAGAATTAATCTCTCTGTTTCCAGAATTAAAAGATATTGCAAATATAGAATCAGAACTGATCTCACAAATGTGGTCCGATGATTTACGATTTGCACATTTCACATTAATCGCAAAAGCTATTGAAAAATATGTTAAGAAAGGCGTCAAAGGAATTATTATTGGGATGGGCACAGATAATCTAGCAGTAGCATCAGCCGCATTATCATTTATTGTTGAATCTTCACCAGTTCCAATTATATTTGTTGGATCTCAGAAATCTTCAGATCGTGGTTCTTCAGATGCTGGGATGAACTTAATATGTGCAGCCGAATTTGTATCTAAATCAGATTTTGGTGGCGTTGGTGTATGCATGCACGCATCTGCACATGATAGGGATTGTGTCATTTTACCAGGAACAAAAACTGCAAAATTACATGCCAGTAGAAGAGATGCATTCAAAGTTGTGAATGAAGATCCAATTGCAACTATTGATTATAAAACTCGCAAAATCACATTTCTTAACAGTTACAAAAAACAAGCACCACTTAAAATTAAATCAAAAATGGAAGACCGGGTTGGATTATTAAAAATCCATGTTAATATGTTTCCTGAACAATTTGAAATTTTTAAAGGATTCAAAGGATTAGTGATTGAAGGAACAGGTCTTGGACACACACCTGGACAATCGCCAAATAAAGAAACAGAAATCCATAAGAAAATCTATCCTGCAATCAAAAAAGTTATTGATTCTGGATGTGTTGTTGTTATGACCACGCAATGTATTTTTGGTGGCGTCAACATGAATGTTTATGATAAAGGACGTGATCTTCAAGAACTTGGCGTCATTTCAGGAAAAGACATGCTTGCAAATACAGCCTTGGTAAAACTCTCCTGGTTACTCGCAAACGAAAAGAACGTCAAAGAATTAATGGGTGAAAATCTCAGAGGAGAAATTAATGCTTCTTTGAAATATGATAAGGAGTTTCTATGAAAACAACAATCGTAATATTACTTATACTTACAATCTTCCTCGCATCTTGCACCTCAGAGATTCCCTCTGAAAAAGTTTGCAAGGTAGATGCAGATTGCGTCCCAAACAAATGTTGTGGTGCTGATGATGGTGTGAATATAGATGGTGGCCCTGATTGTCAGGGGATTCTATGTGCAGCCGTGTGTAATCCAGATACCATAGATTGTGGGAATGGTCAAATTAAATGTGTCAATAAAGCGTGTACAGCGGTATTTAACAATGCATAAAAATCATCATTGGAGTGAAAATCTTAGAGAAGTTATTTTTGGTGTAGAAGATGGTGCAATTGGGAATCTTGGTTTAGTGATAGGTATGGCACAAGCATTATCTCCTAATAATACAATTCTTTTAGCAGGTGTTGCAACCATGTTTGCACAAGCAATTTCTATGTCAGCAGGAAATTATCTCTCCGTAAAATCAGAAAAAGAATATTTTGATGTCAAAAAGAAATCACGAGCATATGGGAAAGGATATGCTGAACATAAAAGTCCAGTTCGTTCATCAATAATCATGGCACTTTCTGTGATTCTTGGTGCAGCAATTCCACTTTCTGCATTTTTGTTTTGGGAATCTAAACAAGGAATTATCCCAGCAGTTGTTATTACATTAATGGGTCTTTTTCTCTTAGGGGTTTCCAAATCTAAGTATACTGATAAACACTGGTTACGTTCAGGTTCAGAAATAGTCATGGTTGGATTTATCGCAGCAGTGGCAGGATTTATCATTGGCAACCTTTTTGCATAATCTTCTTTATTTTTTAATTTTTCAATTTTTTCATAGAATCATTTAAATATTTCATTGCTTTACTTCTTTATATGGGAACCTACAACTTAAATGGATTAGATAGTTTGGATGATTTGGGATCTGAAGTCCCTCATCCAGCAATCATTGAAGAATTGGAACGACACCGACAAGGTAATTACCAAAGATTACCACTTTTTCCCTCTCCCCCTTCTAGTTATGAACGAATTCCTCCCACAGATATTTCTCAGAGAATTCCAAAAATCAATGACAATAATTTAGGTAATAATATTGCAATTATTGATATGTAAAATGCAGCAACTTCCCAAAGCATTCTTTGCACAAAATACCGTTGTTGTAGCTCGTGACCTCTTAGGGAAAGTGCTTGATATTAACGGTATGAAAGGACGTATAGTAGAAACAGAAGCATATTGTAGTGACAAAGCATCCCATGCCTATAAGAAAACAGATCGGAGTGCATTAATGTTTGATACGCATGGTCACGTCTATGTTTACATGATTTACGGTATGCATCACTGTTTGAATATTACAACTGATAAAGATAATGCAGGCGCAGTATTAATTCGTGCCGTTGAACCATTGTCAAACCTCACTGTCATGAAAATACGTAGACAAACACATGTTGAGGAAAACCTTTGTTCTGGTCCAGGAAAATTATGTCAATCATTTCTTGTAGATACACGTTTTAATGGTCAAGAATTAGGGGATGATGTTAAGATTTATGATGATAGTTTCATTCCAAAGAAACGTATTCAAACAACAAGGATTGGCATCAAAGAAGATGTGGATTTGCCATGGCGATTTTACTTAGATGGAAATGTTCATGTTAGCAGATAAGTTTTTAAAGAATTCTTGATCCTAGGATTCTATTATGCGGGGGTGGCAGAGTGGTCAAATGCGCTGGCTTGAGGGGCCAGTCCCTTAGTGGGTGCGCGTGTTCAAGTCACGTCCTCCGCATACTTTTTTTTTAAGAGGAAGGTCCGAAACGCTAGTTTCGTTATCTTCCTCCACCTACTTTCTTTTTTAACTTTTACATACTTTTCTAAATCTATCAAATCCAAAACTATATAAATGTTTAAATTTTCATAAGGGCATGACATCAAAATGGGTGATTGAACAAGAAGTAGAGAAACTTCCAATTTTAAACAAACCCGTTTTCATTGAAGGGCTTCCAGGTTTAGGAAATGTCGGTAAAATTGCAGCCGATTTCTTGATTGAAGAACTTAAAGCAAAAAAATTATATTCATTTTTCTCATACAAATTTCCACACTCCGTTTTTGTTGGAGAAAACAATCTTGTAGAAATGCCAAAGATTGAATTGTATTACAAAAAATTTGGTCCTAAAAGTAATAAAAAAGATATTCTTATTCTCACAGGTGATATTCAACCGATTGATGAAGAAAGTTGTTATACATTCTGTGATGTCCTTTTAAAAATTATCAAACAATTCAAATGCTCAGAAGTTCTTACAACAGGTGGTATTGGATTACAAGATGTGCCAGACCAACCAAAAGTATATTGTACAAGTAATGATGAAAAGCTCTACAAACAATTTACAAAAAAAGGTATGGGTGTTGAGAAAGAAATCTTTGGTGTGGTTGGTCCAATTATTGGTGTTTCTGGTGTTCTTTTGGGATTAGGAAAAAAACGTGATGTTAAAGGAGCCGCATTACTTGCAGAAACCTTTAGTCATCCTATGTACCTTGGGATTAAAGGTGCAAAAGAAATCTTAAAAGTGATTGAGAAAAAATACAAGTACAACATAAATATTAAAAAAATGTCTCAAGAAATTGTGGAAGTTGAAAAAGAGTTAATGAGCAAAACTCAAGAGTGGGCTTCTGAAACAATTCATCATTCACAAGCAGGGGCAAAGATGAAACAAAAAGAAGTTAGTTATATTGGATAGCCGTTAACTGCACTCATTTTCTTTAAAATATCCTCATAAACATCAAATTTCTCCTCGTTAGGTCAACATAAGCTTTATAAACCATCAAACTATTCTAAGACCATGTACAAAAAGAGGTGTATATTAGATGTACTTAGGTCTATTTCTAAAACTAATTCTAAAAAAGGTCAAGTTACAATTTTTATTATCATCGGGATCTTAATTGTGCTTGCAGTTGCACTTGTAATTGCAGTCCAAATGGAAATCTTCAAATTTGGTACTGATGAAATTGCACCACCAGAAGAAGGAAAAGTTTCCGATTTCATTTCCACTTGCATCAAAAATGTGGGGGAGGATGCAATTCAAAAAATAGGATTACAAGGAGGATATGTTGCCGTTCCTGATTATATTGCGAACGATGCATTTCTTAATCTTAGAACATCCCCATTCCTTGTGATCCCCTATTGGGCCGTAGGAAGTTCAACAAACATTCCCACCTTAGAAAATTTGAAATTTAGAATTGATCAGCATCTTGAACAAAATTTGAAATCATGCGTATTTAATTCACAGGCGTTCCAAGAAACCTATGATTTAATTGAAAAAAGTGATATTACATCTGATACCGAAATTGCAAACAGTAAAGTTATTTTCAACATTCAATGGAATGTAGAACTTCGTGAAAAATCTGGTGCCTTAGTAGGAGAAGTTTTACAACACAAAGCAGAATCACCTATCAAACTTAAGAAAACACATTTCCTTGCAACAAGAATTATAGAAAAAGAATTACAAAATTTAAAATTAGAAGATATCGCACAAGACTTAATTGCATTAGAACATCCAAACGTGCCAGTATCCGGTGTTGAGATGAGTTGTTCTCAAAAAACATGGGATGTTACAAAAGTTAAAGGATCCTTACAGGGCTTACTGAATCATAATATTCAACAGCTAAAAATTAAAGGGACTAATTTTGAAGAGTTCCCAGATGAACTTCCTTACTACACTTCACATTACATTTGGGATATCGGAGAAGACATTAATGATGACGAATTGAGTGTTTCTTTTGATTACGAACCAAATTATCCTTTCACATTTGGTGTAACACCACTCTCTGGATCAAAACTTAAAAGTTCACAATTAGGTGGTTCTGGTATTCTTTCATACTTATGCATTCAAAATTGGAAATTTACATATGACTTAGAATTCCCTGTGCGTGTCCGTGTCAGAGATGAAACAACAGGTTTCAATTACAATTTTGCATTTACCGTTCATCTTATTAGAAACGAACCAAATCGTGGATTAATTGTAGCGCGTCCAACAAATACTTTTGAAACCGTCACAGATGAAACATTCTGTAAAACAAAAGATATTCCAATCACTGTAAAAACATATGAACATATTACCAATGATGAAGGTGTCAATTTCAGAAATGATTTAGGTGACGTTGCATTATCTTACACATGTATAAAATACAAATGTGAATTAGGAAACTCCAATTACAACTTTGGAGGTCAAGGATTCTCTGGAGTTACAACAAATTTCCCTTATTGTGTTGGTGGCATTTTACGAGGAACACGTGATGGCTATAAAGAAAGTTGGGAAAGAGTTGTAACATCAGCTGGCATGGAAGTAGAATTAAATCTTGTACCTTTATACAAATTTCCGCATGCAAAAGTCACAATTTTGAAACATGAATTATTAGAAAATAATCAAGTTGGTCCGGGCATACCTTTATCCACTAAAGAATCTGCACTTATTACTTTAACATATAGAAAAGCAACTGATCCTATTAATCTTCCATCTCATGAAACACAATTTATACGATCATTTGACATTGATCCTAAAATTGTAGGAGAATCTGAAATTGAACTGTTAGCAAAAGCAGATTTCCCCTATGATGTTGATATAACCTTGATTGATGATCAAACCATCATGGGTGGCTATGAAGGAAAATGGCTTATTAAATGGGAAGAATTACAATCAGCACAAGAAATGGTATTCCATGTATTTACAAAAACAACAGATAACGATGAAGAACTTGCAGGATTAATTATTGCAAAAGAAGCAACGAGTAAATTATTACCCAAACCAGAATTAAGATAAATTCAATAATACTTTAAAATGAATCATAACAAACAAAACATTGCACGGCTCAGTTCACTATTTATGATTTTTCTATTCATAACACTTCCACTTGCATCAGCATTAGAAATCTCAAATGTACAAGCAACACAAATTACAGATACGTCTGCTGTGATTTCCTGGAAAACAGATGAACCTGCAGATACTTTTGTTGGATTTGGAACAACAAAAACAACATTAGAAAAAAAAGGTGACTCATCAAAATTAACCACTCATGAAATGCCATTATTTGATTTAAAACCTAAAACAGAATATTTCTTTAATGTAGAATCAGGAACCACAACCGATGATAATGCTGGTAAATTTTACAGTTTTGAAACAAAAGCACCTGATACAACGGCTCCTGAAGTTGAACTTGAATTTCCAAAAATGATTGCAGGGAATCAATTAACATTGAAAGGATCAACAGAACTTGGTGCAACAGCTACAATTTATGTAGATGGGAATCAAGCAGGAATTGCATTAGCAAAAAAATTAGATGAAACAGCTGGAAAAGAATACAAACATCCAGGCATATTTACATTTACAGGAATCATATTACAAAATAATAAAGAAAATACAGTAAAAGTTGAAGTCGCTGATCCATCTGGAAATAAAGCTAGTCTTGAAGCCAAAATTTTTTCAGATACAAATAAACCAGTTATCACAATGGGTAAAGTTCCAAGTTTATCTGGAGATACATCCTATAAAATAGAAGCAACTGTTTCTGAAGAAGTTTCCTATGAAATTACTGTTAATAATAAGTCTGTTAAGAAAGGTGAAGGGAAAACGATTTCAGAAACCATTTCACTTAAAGAAGGAAAGAATGATGTACATATTATCGCCACAGATAAAGCAGGATGGGAAGTTGTGGAAAAATTTTCAATTTCAGCTGACACAAAAGAACCAACTGTCAAATTTAAAATTGCGAAAGGAAATGAATATTATCAAGGTTCTGCAGAATCTTCAATCTCTGGAACAACGGAAGCTGGCGCAAAAGTATTCCTCTATATTTATAGGCCAACTACTATAGAATTCAATCCAGACTTCTCAAAAGCATGGATGGAAACCACAGCAAATGATAAGGGAGAATTTACATTTGAAGAAGTGAACTTTGAATCTCAGCCAATTTCATTAAAATCCCTTGCACCAAAACAAGTACCTCAAGGATTACAAAAAGTGACCCTTCAACCAGTTGCACAAGCAGGCGCAATCCAACGACAAACATCACACATTTATGTTATTGCAGAAGATCAATCTGGAAAAACAGGATATCAACAAGCCACCGTAAGTATCAATTCTTGTTTTTCTGGTGAAAGTGTTTTCCAAGTAAATTCAATCACACAATTCCAAGCACCATTACGATTAAATCCACAATTAATGGATGAAGGGCGGGAAGTAGCCACAGCCGTTTTTAATTTTTCATATAGTGGAACAGCATCGCCAGTTATTGATCCAACAACAGGGAATGAAATTGAACCTGCATTTAAAATAACGGATGTAAGATTTGAACCTGCATGTACACAAGGCATGTTAAAAGATGAAGACACAAAATTAGGATGTAACATACTTCCACGAACAACAATGCCGGTTCCTAATAATGATCGGACAGCTTACATGTTAACCTATAATCTGAAAAGTTCAGAAACATTAAGTAAAAAAGAAAGCGGGTATTGGGATGAATTTAAAAAACGTCAAATTATGTTTCCTTTAAAGATCACAGTAAGTTATCAAGAACGTGAATCTGTTACGACAGGCAATGTTCTTGGGTCTACAACAACAGCTCATTATGGAACCAAAAAAACACAAGTCTCATGTCAGCAGTTAGGATATTTCGTAGACATTCCAGTTGACAGTTCTGAATACATTCCTGATTGGTTAGCTGATGAAGGAATTGCAACCACAACCTATGTCAGTGAAAAAATTGAAGCAATTCTCCCAATCCTAGAAAAAACAATTCTTGTCACAGGTGTTGGATGTATTACCTCTTTTATTGGAAGAATTGGATTTAGATTTGCAAGAATTTTTACATCTAAGATGGAAGTTATTCAATCTAAAGCTGCGGTTTTTGCTGGTACAAAAAAAGAAAATCAAGATGATTGCCCCTTAAATCAAGAAGATTTAATTTTAGAATCTACGAGAGCTGATTGGGAAAAAATCCAAAGCTCCTTGACGGGACCTTCTGCTTCTAAAGTTGATTTAACTAATCAAGATAACACCTTAGACAAAAGATGTCCAGCAACTGCAAAGTTATGGAAAGCAGAAGCAGCTTTTGATCAAGCATACAGATGGAGTTGTGATCGTGTATTATGTCGCCCAGCACCTGCAGCATGGACTGCAAGTGCAGAGAAAAAGGATGTTGATATTGCTGTGTTAAGCCAAGAACAATGTACAGTTACAAGTAGAGGTATTCCTTT
Source organism: Candidatus Woesearchaeota archaeon (assembly GCA_013204355.1). GTDB lineage: Archaea > Nanobdellota > Nanobdellia > Woesearchaeales > GW2011-AR9 > 1-14-0-10-32-24. The sequence goes on from JABMOA010000030.1 coordinate 11,778, forward strand.
AGTGAAAGTAGAAAATTGTCAAAATATGATTACAAAATCTGCAACGATTACACTAGGTGCCGAAGCATTAAGACTAAAATCAGAAGGAACATTTACGTGTTATTGAAATCCATTAAATAATCAATTATATTATATTGATCCTGCAAAGACTCAATCATCAGATGGAAAGACAACGTTATCGTGGTTAAGTCCAGTTGCGGGATTAGAACTGAATTCTGCTTTTAATTATAATCTTCAAAATAAAAATTTATTAGCATATAAAGCACCAAACTCACAAGAGATAATTATTGGTACTGATCAGAGTTGTGGGAGTATTTGTAAAAATTCTAAAGCTCCAGGTTTCAAAGCAGATGGGTGTTATGATGAATTTAAAACTGGTTTAACTGGCAAAATTGAATTGCGGAAAGGAAGTCAACAATTACCCGATGGTGCGAGATCTGCGGGCTATAC
>JABMOA010000031.1 GCA_013204355.1 Candidatus Woesearchaeota archaeon
GGTTTGATGTTTGGTTATGCAACAAATGAAACAGATACATTAATGCCAACCCCAATTTATTATGCACACAAACTTGCAAAACAATTGGCAGATATTAGAAAACAAAAACTTGTTGATTACTTAAGACCAGATGGAAAAACACAGGTTACTTTTGAATATATTGCTGGAAAACCAACAAGATTAAAAAATGTTGTAATTTCAACACAGCATGATCCAGATATTGACCTGGAAAAGTTGCAAGAAGATTTGAAAGAACTTGTTATACATAAAATTATTCCACCTGAATTTATTACATCTGAAACAGAATATTTTATTAATCATGTTGGAAAATTTGTTTTAGGAGGACCTCAAGCAGATGCTGGATTAACTGGCAGAAAGATTATTGTTGACACCTATGGGGGTGTTGGTAGTCACGGAGGTGGCTGTTTTTCAGGAAAAGATCCATCAAAAGTAGACAGATCTGGTGCATATTATGGGCGATATGTTGCAAAGAATATTGTGGCAGCAGGACTCGCAGAAAAATGTGAAATTCAAGTCGCATATGCAATCGGTGTTGCAGATCCCGTCTCAGTCCATATTGACACATTTGGAACTGGTACCATTTCAGATTCTAAAATCGCAGGATTAGTAAAGAAACACTTCAACTTCCGACCAAAGGCAATGATTGATCAACTCAACTTAAAACGTCCAATCTATCAGAAAACAGCAGCATATGGACATTTTGGAAGAGAAGATCCTGATTTCACGTGGGAGAAAACGGATAAAGCAGAAATTCTTAAACAAGAAGCTGGTGGTATTTTAGTTGATGTACCTTTAGAATTGAATCGTATTATTTAGGAAGTTTTTTATTTTTTTTAAATTTTATTTTTTATCAACTTCACGTAACCACATCAAGCCAACCTTAATCATCATTTTATTAAATCTATCAGAAATCTTATATGTCTTCTTATACAAATCATATTCAATCAAACCCATGCCTCGCATTGGTGTTAAGATTCTATCATAAAACTGCCTTTTATTATATGATAATAACTGATCCTTACTTAATGGAGATCGTCCTTTTTCTTGAATGATTGCTTTTCCTTCATGAAGCGCCATTGCAAACAAACCCATCTCTGTTTTACCAATCTCTCGGCCATTTTCCTTCATATATTTTATCAACATCTTTGCAACTAACTGCTGCTGTTCTGTTGCAAAAATAACGTCATAAATATCCTCTCCCAGATTGTTTTGATCAAATAAAATAACCATAGTCTAGGAAATGGTAGCTTATTATATAAATATTACGGATATGTATACTGGAAGACACTTATTCTTCTATGAATAATAAAATCAAATATACCGTAATCCATCAAAATTAACATTTTGAGGTTTCTCAGCGCAAACTAGCAAAAAATAGAAAATTTCTGAGGAGTTTCCAGAAGAGATATCTTCCGATAACTTTATAAACACCTTACTCAAACACACTAAACATGGGAAGAATTAAAACAACATTCGCAAAACGAAAGACAAAAGAACTTTTGAAGAAACATGGAGCTAAGTTCTCTACGGATTTTGATGGTAACAAAAAGCAAGTAGATACATATACAATCATTAAATGTAAGAAAATTCGTAATATTATTGCAGGTTACATGACCAGGCTTAAACGAGCTGAAGATTAATCGCAACGTTTATATTCAATTCTGCTATTCTCTACTAAAAAGAGATGGTACTACATATTACACAAGACATTAAGGACATAAAACGTTTTAGACATATTATTGCAGTATTCTTTGAAGAAGGTCTTGGTCATTATCTTAAAAAAGGAACACTTCGTTCACATTTGAAATTTCTCCATCAAATACAAATAACAAAACCTTTATCCAAAAAAGAGAAACAAGCTCAAGCATTACGTCACGCATTTGAACGTCTTGGTCCAACATTTGTCAAGCTTGGACAACTTCTATCCTTACGTCCAGATTTGGTGCCAATAGAATATGCGAAAGAATTTGAATGTTTACAGGATCAAGTACCCCCATTTTCGTATGTTCACGTAAAAAAAATTATAGAAGAAGAATTACAACAGCCTTTAGAAAAAACATTCAAATCATTTAATAAAACATCTATTGCATCAGCATCCATAGCTCAAGTTCATGAAGCTGTTCTTAAAAATGGAAAAAGAGTTGCTGTTAAAGTTCAACGACCAGATATTCAAGAAACCATAGATTTGGATTTAGATATTTTGTTCTTTATTGCACATTACCTTGAAAAACATTTCCCAAAAATACAAAAATATCATCCTGTAAATATTGTGAAAGAGTTTGCATTATGGACACGAAAAGAATTAAATTTTGAAATTGAAATGCAAAGTGCAATAAGATTAAAAGAAGAATTGAAACATAATAAACATGTGTACATTCCAAAAATGTGTCATGAACATTCCACAAGAAAAGTTTTAATGATGGAATTTGTAAGTGGAATCAATTTAGGTGATCTTAAATCCTTAAATAAACATAAAATCAACAGAAAAACATTAGCTGAAAATTATTTCATCTCAATTTTAGAACAAACAATTATCTATGGTTTTTTTCATGCAGATCCACATCCAGGGAATATTTTAGTTTCAAATAAAGGAAAATCAATTTATCTTGATTATGGCATCATGGGTGAACTTTCAAATTCTGATAGAAAAAAAATAATCCAATTTATTCATTCTATTCCTGATAGCGATCCAGAAAAAAGTTTTTCAATTATGCTTTCTCTTGCAAGAGACACATCAAAATCAGACATACAAAAATACAAAGAAGAAGCAATTCCGATTTTAAAGGATGTTTATACTAGTACAATTCAAAATAAAGGGATTGGTCAAGGATTCTTTGAAATTCTGACTAAAGGAGCACAATACAATGTGGTATATGATCCTGCTCATATCCTTATGGCAAAAGCAGTGTATCAAGCCGAGGGGATTGGTTTAAAATTAGATCCAGGTTTTAAAATATCAAATGGAATGGCAAAATTTGCCGATATATACTTAAAGGCAAACTATTCTCCTACTATCATGGCAAAGAGGTTGAAAGACAGTTTCATTGCACAGAAAAATTTATTATTAGAACTTCCTGAACACATTTCTAAGATTATAAAACGTTTAGAAACACCACCTGACAATTCTCAAGAAATTGCACATCTTGAAAAAATAGAAAAACAACTTGAACATAATAACCGAAGAAGAAATGAAATTTTTTTCTTAGTGTCCATATTTGGGTTGGCAATATTTTTATTTTATCTTGAAGGAAGAAGAGATCTCTTTGGGTTTCCATTAAGTGGAATTTTATTTATACTTGGCGCAATCTTTACAATTTTTTTTATCATCACAAACAAAAAAGAGGTGGCGAGAAATTTTTAATAGATTTCTGAATCCCTTTTTCTAACAAAAAAGAGGTAACAACATGAAAAATGCAAAAAAAGTTTTGAAAACAGGATACGGATTAGGATTGTTAAGTTTAGAACAAGCAAAGAAATTTGCAACACAAATGAAAAAAGAATTACAACTTAACGATAAAGAAAGTCTCACACTAGCACGAGAATTAGTGAAAACATCTGAACAAGTTAGTAAAGACGTCTTAAAAGCAGTAGACAAACATCTTTCCTCCGCAATCGTCAGATCAGGATTTGCAAGCAAAAAAGAAGTAAATGTTGCAAAGAAAGTAGTGAAGAGCAGAGTGAAGCGTGTTAAGAAACTTGTAATCAAAGGCGTCAAAGCAGCTACAAAGAAAGCTTCTAAACTAAAGAAAGAATCAACATTCAGCAAGTTAAAGAAGAAAGTTACACGGAAGAAGAAATAAAAATCCCAACGGAACAAGTTTCTAGGTATTTTTAATCTGTTTTAATTCAATAACTGATGCAAGCACACCATAAAGAAACAAATTTATTGGTATCCCAGAAAACTCGTTGTTTTTTCTACGGACATTCTGGTATTGAACCCAGCAAGAAATAATCTTCTTTTCTGGTTTATTTCTCCTTATTCCTGCCCTAAACCTTTATAAATAACCTACGGTTCTAACCACATATGGCTAAAAAAGTAGTAAAACCAGCAAAATCCACAGAGAAATTAGTTGGTAAATCAGAGAAACCTGCGAAAATTATAGAAACAACAGAAAAACACGTTCAACCACAATTCAATTTAGCTTTAGTTGGACATGTGGACCATGGAAAAACAACTTTAACAGAACGTCTTTCCGGAAAATGGACAGATACACATTCTGAAGAACTTAAACGTGGAATTACCATCCGTTTAGGATATGCGGATATTTCAATTTATAAATGCGATAAATGTAATTTCTATACTACAAAACCAAAATGTATCAAATGTAATTCAGATGCTAGCCTTCAAAGAAAAATGTCATTAGTAGATGCACCAGGTCACGAGTCTCTTATGGCAACCATGCTTTCAGGAGCTGCAATTGTTGATGGGGCATTACTTCTTGTCGCAGCAAACGAAAAATGTCCACAACCACAAACAAAAGAACATTTAATGGCGTTACAAATCTCAGGTATGAAAAATATTATTGTTGTTCAAAATAAAATTGATCTTGTGACAACCGAAGAAGCAATCAAAAATTATCAACAAATTAAAGATTTTCTTGCAAATTCAGATTATAAAAATGCACCAATCATTCCAATTTCAGCAAGAGCAAATGTTAACGTTGATGTTTTAGTAAAAACAATTCAAGAAAAAATGCCAATCATAAAGCAAGATTTAAAGGCACAACCCTTAATGCTTGTTGCACGATCATTTGATATTAACAAACCTGGTATGAAACCAAAAGATCTTATTGGCGGTGTCCTTGGAGGAACTGTGAAACAAGGTATCTTCAAAGTCGGTGACGAAATTGAAATAGCGCCAGGATTCATGACAGAAGAGCGAAATCAAAAAATTTGGACGCCAGTTAAAACAAAAATTACTAAAATATTTTCTGGTGGCGTTCCTGTAAATGAAATACATCCTGGTGGAAGTATGGCTCTTGGTACAACCTTAGACCCTATGATTGTAAAATCAGATTCCTTAACAGGAAGTCTTGTTGGACATCCAGGTCAATTACCTCCTGTACATTCTCAAATTTCTTTAGATACACACCTTCTTGAACGTGTTGTTGGAACTAAAGACGAAGAAGAAGTAAAACCACTTGCGAAGAAAGAAGTTCTCATGTTGAACGTAAATTCAGCAGCAACAGTTGGAATTGTATTAGACCCTTCAAAGAAAAATACAACCTGTATTCTTAAAAAACCAATCTGCGCAAACCCTGGCGATAGAATCACAATTTCTAGAAAAGTTGGAGATCGGTTCAGATTAATCGGTTATGGAATTTTAAAATAAAATTCCAAATCCTCGTTTTCAACTGCGGTTATGAAATTTTGAAATAAAATTAATTTTTTCTAAAAAATAATCGCCAGAATCTTTTTAATGGTCCAGGATACAATTCTTTAGGAATAATCCACCTTTCAAAATCAATAAAATACAGTTTTGCGTTATTTTGACTCCAGAGAACATTCATATCAGCATCCCTACCTGGAATAATTCCTAAAGCTTTGATTTTATTCATCTCTTTTTCAAAAATATATGTAATACGTTTATTACTAACTAATTTAATATCTTCTTCAATAATTTCCATAACAAGACCATAACGAACTTCACCTGCAAGATTTTTTAAAGAGGTTCTTTGTTTTTGAGTAATTCCTGTAATATTTTGTTTTTCAATTGTTTTCTCAAAATATGCAGGAAATTTAATCATTTTAACACCCTTACAATATGGAACAGAAATACCAATCTTTTTCAAAATAAGTAATTTTTCATATTCTTCTTCTAAAGCTTTTTTTCCCCTTAAGTCAATTTTAACTCCAAGCGTAGTATTGTTTCTAATCCGAAAAAAATCAGCATAATACCCATGACCAACCCATTTACCTGCTTCATACATAAAAATAATAAACTATATGAAGTATTAATATTTTTTGGAAAAAAAGTATGCCCACACCTAAATTTTAATTTGAAATGAATTATTCTGCATAATATATTTAAATATACCTCACAAAACTATTATATGAAAAAAATTACATCTTATATTCTTGCTGGATTTTTGTTAGGTTGTACAGCAGAAAATCCAGAACCAGTATTTGATGCACCAATAGAATGGAAAGAATTCTACACAAGTTATGGGGTACGTTGCTTAGATACCTTAGTTTCACATAGCGGTAAAGAAATACCTGCTTTTGGATCTGTGAAATCTTTTGGTCCCCCAAAAGGTGCAGGACAAAATGGTGGTTCATTAGACGTTTTTGTGATTGGTGAGGGGAAAGAAGCCATATTTGAAATTCAAGGTTACACAGCTGCAAATCAAAATGGTATTGATTTGAAAGTTTTTGAGAACGGCTTTGAATCTACATCAGGCACATATGCATGGGACTTAGGTACCTTGCAAGTAAGTCCCGATAATATTCATTGGTACGGGTTTGAACCCAAACATGTCCCTCCTAACAATCAAATTACAGGCAAAACTAATTTAATTGGATTGCATCCAGTCATCACAAATTATGAAGATAATAGTATTAACCCTCGTTTAGATGCTGCGGGGGGTGATGGGTTTGATCTTGCAAACGCAAAATTGATTACAGATAATTCTTCTGGTAACCCACTTACATTTGAATATGGTACTTCGTTGATAGAAAATATTCGTTATTTTAAGATTGTTGATGGTGGGTCAACATTGCCTGATGGCCAAGTCCAATCTAATGGGGTTGACATTGATGGGTTCTGTATTTTTAATCCAGAAAAATAAAAAAAAGTATGCCCCCACCGAGATTTTCATTTTTTCAAATTTGAACTCGAGACCTCTGGCTTGCTTAAGGTACGTTGAATAGAACGTAGTCATATAAGACCAGCGCTCTGAACCAGACTGAGCTATGGGGGCATTATGTGTGTAAGAACAACATCCCTTTAAAAGATTTTTGTAAACTTAAATGCGCCTTTTTTAATATTTCCTTTATATAAACACCTATAAAAATCGCTTTTCTTACTTTTGAATTACAATAAACATATATAAACCTTCAAAAGATTATTTCATTTATAAATGAACCTCAACTACGTTAAAAAGTTAATGGACCGTAAGAAGAACGCACGCAAAGGAGAAAATGGAAGAGCATTAATCATTGGTGGTTCTGAAGATTTTGTAGGTGCATTAACCCTAGCTGGTTTAGGAGCATTAAGAGCAGGATGTGATATCGTAACCATTGCAGCACAAGATAAAGTTGCATGGACCGTAAACAGATATGCACCTGATTTGATTACAAAAAAGATTAAAGGAAACATCTATACAGTTAAACAAGCAAAAGAAATGGTACGATTAGTGGAACATTTTGATGCTGTCCTTCTTGGCAATGGTATGACGAGAAAAGGAGATAAATTTGCACAATATTTTATCAAAAAATGTCAATGGCCAAAAGTCGTTGATGCAGATGCTTTAAAATCAATGGGATTCAAAGATTTTCAAAATTCTATTATTACACCGCATGAAACAGAATTAGAAATGATGCTTGTAAATAGTGGTAAAGATTTTTTAATTCCAAAGTTACGTGAATCACATATTAAAGAAAAAGCAGAAATTATTCAAGGAAATTTAAGATATTTCTTCCAAAATAATAATGTGCTTTTATTGAAAGGACCAACTGATATTATCATTTCACGAAATAAAATTACATACAACAGAACTGGAAACCAAGGTATGACAAAAGGAGGAACTGGAGATGTTCTTGCAGGACTTGCCGTAGGGTTCCTTGCAAAATCACAAGACCTATTCAAAAGTGCAGTTGCCGCAGCATACCTTAATGGTTTAGTTGGTGACCTGCTTCTCAAGAAAAAGAAAGGATATTCATTCATTGCATCTGATATCATAGAAGACCTTGCAAACATTGAAGGGCTTACAAAGAAACAGAAAGCAAGGAAATAAATGGCAAAGAAAGTTTCTCATAAGAAAATCACTTCAAAATCTACTGTTAAATTATCTGCAGAAGATAAGATAGATTTAGCAATCCATAAAAAAGTTCAAAAATATCTCCATCTCCATTTAGATAATTATGGTTCAAAACATGGACGAAGAATTGAAGGTGCTTTATTTATTCTTAATTTTTTGGCGATTGTCTTATTCGTAATTGAAACACATAATATTTCAGATGCTACTCGTACTTTACTTCATAACATAGAATTATTTGTAGTTGGAATTTTTGTACTTGAATATGCAGCTAGGATGTGGGTCGCTGAAAATCGGACAAAACACTTTTTCAATATTTATAGTATAATAGACTTGTTAGTTATTCTTCCAGTAGCTTTGAATTTTCTCAATTTATCTTTCTTACGGATTTTCAGAATTCTAAGATTATTTAGAATCTTGCGGATCTTACGTTTCCAAAGAATATTCAAATCAAAGGACACCATGTTTGGAAATCTTTCTGATACCAAGTTGGTAGTGATCAGGATTGTATTAACAATTTTCACAATTGTCTTCGCATCCTCTGGATTCCTGTGGTCTATAGAAAATAAAATAAATCCTGGAGAATTTGGGTCTATTTGGAATGCCATGTATTTTGCGATTGTTACTATGTCAACGGTAGGTTATGGAGACATCACACCAATATCTGCTTGGGGGCGTCTCGTAACTATCTTAATGATTATAGCTGGTATTGCATTGATCCCATGGCAACTTGGAAAACTACTGAAAATAATGATTGCTGCTGCTGGAAAAACTCAAACTAACTGTAAAAAATGTGGTTTAATAGAACATGACCTAGATGCCAAGTATTGTAAGCAATGTGGAAAGCCTATGAAAATCAAGACCCAAAGTAACACTGAAGATTAACCATAAGTAAACATAATTAACCCAATATTTACTTTACTTCTAAAAAGTCTTATAAATCATTTTAGATTACTAATCATATGAAAAAAGAAATAAAGATTCATTTGATTTATGGTTTCATATTACTTTTAGTTACAGGAGGTTTATTTTTATATCTTAATTCACAAATAGTTACAACACAACAATCATTAGAATCCTCTAAGGATCTATTAAATATACAAATTAAAGATTTACAAAATGTCACTTCAACAATAGATCAAGAAGTTAAGAATTTAACAGGAGATCTTAGTCAGAAAACAACGGAAATTCAATCGCTGAATAAAGATTTATTACAAGTCAAAACAGATAATAAAGAACAATTAACAAAACTTGAAGATAAAGTAAGAACTCTAAAATCATCAAACCAAGATTTTTCAGAAGTGATTGAAGAAGTAATCCCTGCGATTGTAAGTATTAAAACTAATGTTGGATCAGGCAGTGGTTTTTTTGTCAGAACCAATGGATACTTAGTAACAAATTATCATGTTATTGATGGTGCAACAGCAGCATCAGTTATAAATTCTAAAGGAAACATATATCCTGTGAGGATCGTAGGAATTTCTAAGAAAGCAGATATCGCAGTGTTGCATATTAATGAGACAGGATTTGATAAATTAATTTTTGCAGATTCCTTGGGTGTTAAGGCAGGAGAAAAAGTAATTGCAGTCGGTAGCCCAATAGGATTAGATTATACGGTGACACAAGGTATTATTAGTGCGGTTAATAGAGAAATAAATGGGAACTCATATGTTCAAATAGATGTGCCAATTAATCCAGGTAATTCTGGAGGGCCACTCATAAATATTGATGGTAAGGTAGTTGGGGTGAACACCTTAAAAATACCTGGGTATGAAGGATTAGGATTTGCATTATCAGCAGACTATGTGAAGAACATTGTAAATGAGATTATTAAAGGCGATTAGTTTAAAAGAATCTCAATAATATTTAATATAACTATCATTTTATTAATAGAAATTCAAACTCTAACACCAAACACATTAATATATTTCCACAACAACCCGTTCTTCCGTTCAACTTGCACATCAAATCCAGCTCTTTTAAATATCCCAATCAACTGTGCATCTGATTGTACCCATTTTACGTTTGGAATAATATAAAAGAATTTATCAAAATCTAAAAATACAATTTCTCCCCCTATCTTCACGTGTTCCGCCATGCTCTTTAAAATCTGTTCAGGTTTTTGCATATATGATAACATACCAACAGAAATAATTCCATCGACCTTTTCCGTCAATGGTAATGAGAACTCTTTCAAATCAGGATGATGGTGCACTGTAACATGTGCAAGATTTTTCGTCCGTTTATCCGCCTTTTGAACTTTGTGTAAAGAAAAATCGGTGGCAATAATTTTTCCTTCTGGTCCCACTCTCTGTGCTAATTTTTCAGTAAGGATACCTACAGAACAACCATGTTCTAAAATTACTTTACCACGTATGTCACCCATCTCCTTCAATAATTTTCTTCTGATAGAAAAAGGATAAAATACTCTTTCAAATAGTACAGAAAAGAAAGATAATTTTTCATTCATTTGTCTGATCGCATCTGGATTAAAAAACATTTCCACCATAAAATAAAATGGCACCCCCACAAATATAAACGAGACTGTTAAAGAAATAATTGTTGTTGCAACGGCATGTTCAATCATAATCCAATTACCAACAAGAACTGCAAAAAATAAAGTCAATACAATTGGCCCAATTGTACCAAACGGTGCTTTGAAAGGACGTTCTGTTAACGGGTCTTTTCTACGTAATATTGGAACTGTCATGAGGACAATTCCAATCACCAATAAACTAAGTAACACATAAATCAAATAGACTGTTCGATAAGGATCTTTCCATGCAACATAATATCCTCTAAATAAAACGAAGGTAAATAATGAAATTGCTAATGTTTGAAAATAAACTGCCCTATGTGGAGATTTGTGTTTTGGATGTAATACAGCAAGTTGTGTGATGAACAATTTATCTTTCGCCATGGCTTGAATTAATCTTCCACCTGTAATTGGCCACGCAGCAGCAGCACCAATAATCATCAAATACATTCCAAACACAACTATATCCTGTCCTTTCTGTCCCATCGTGTTTAATGCCTGTACAGCAAACGGACGAGCATCCTGAACATAATCTCCATATCTCACAGTACCTAATGAAGAAAAAATGTAAAGACTCATTAAAACTCCACAAATAATCATCGCAACAATGAGAGGTTTGTGTAATTTTTTAGGTTCTTTAACTTCATTTGCAAGATAGGTAATTGTTTCAAAACCTAAGAACGCTTCACTAATTAAAAATAAAGATAACCCTAACCCCGCAAAGAAACCAATACCTCCAACACCTTGAAAAAATGGTTGCATGAATGCAGGATTAAATGGCGATTTAAACGTCCCTTGTAAAATTCCATTAAAATCAATGAAGGAAGGAAACGTCATTAACAATAATACAAATGTTGCAATCACTCCAAACACTAATAACATTGTTGTACCCGCATCAATACCACGAAATGCCATAAAGTTTAATGCAATAATCCATACTAATGCAAATGAAATACGCAAAATTAACACGCCTCCTTGTGGTGAACCTGGAATAAAATATTCTGCTGCTGCTACAATATTTAATGCCATCCCAAAATTTCCTGCTAACCAAATTAACCATCCCGCAGAAAATGAACCAAACCTTCCATACGCACGTTTACAAAATTCGTACGTTCCTCCAGAACTTGGATATGTTGTAATCAATTCACCAATATACAACATCATCCATGTTGCAATAATAAAAATAATGATCCACGCAATAATAGAAGCTGCGCCGGAACTTAAAACCCCTTGTGATGGAAGATAAAACAATGATGACCCTAAAATTGAGTTTATTAAAATAAATACAACTGCCCAATACCCTAATTTCTTCTTTCCAGCCGCACCAACTAATTCAGTAATCTTCGCTAATGGCGCAGTGATTTTTTGATTGATAGCTTTAGATTGTAAATTAGTAGAAATAGGTAGCACAGTTACAGGTTTCACCTCTGAATCAGTAACTTTCGCATGTGGTGGAATCTTACTTTCAGGATGTAATTTCTGTATAGAAACATCCCCTTCAACCTTCTTCTTTCCTGTAAACCAATCTAAGAACTTCATGTAGTACCTCTTTTAAAGAGATAGAAGGACGTTTTTGTTTATAAAAGTTTACTAATGTTACATTTGAGAATAGACATCTTTAAATATTACTTCTTCTCAAAAATATGAATGGCATGGTACTTAAATCAATTATATCAATATCCAGGATATGTAACATTAGCATTAATAGCATTGATCACATGGACCATGGTATGGAAAGGTATTGCATTATGGCATGCTGGAAAACATCACCAAAAAGGATGGTTTGTAGTGATGTTTATTCTAAATACAGGAGGACTTCTTCCAATCATCTATCTTCTAGGATTCAAACCACGAAAAGATCCTGAACAGATTGAAGAAGTTGTTGTTGAGGCAGTTAAAAGAAAAGCCGTTAAGAAAGAAGTAAATACAGAAGTTGAAATTACACCTGTTAAAAAGAAATCTTCAAAAAAATAATCACATATCAAATTCTTCAATAATCACACTACCTTCAGAAGCTTTAATAGAATATTCTTTTGATTCAGAAAATTTTGCCATTTTATTTACAAAATCGGGAAGAATAATCCGATCTCCATTAATTTTCAAAGGTGAAATAATTGCATGCCCATTTCCATTATTTTTCTTGGGTTGGTCTATAGAAATATCTCGTAACAATGCAGCAGCTCCAACATTTCTTGTTTTCTCAACAATTTTCTTTGTTTGCTCGTACATAAATCGTGCCATCGAATCAGGAATATCAACAGTGGATATTTGACTGATACCTTGTAATCCGGGTGACAAATTTGCTTCAATAATTACTGGTCCTAAGGGACTTTCTAAAATATCAACACCACAGATATCGACTCCTAAACATTTTGCAGTCTGTACCGCAATTTTTGCAGCTTCCCAACTTAACAAAACTGGTTCGCCTGAACCACCTGCATGAATATTTGATCGCTTATCTTCCTTCTGTGCTCTTCTTTTGTATGATGCTACTACTTTATCACCAACAACAATTGCCCGAATATCCGTGCCACCAGTTTCAACATATTCCTGAATGATAACCGGTTGATTTAATGCTACTAACGCATCAAGTAATGACACTGCAGAACTCACCGAATCCGCAAACATGACACCCTTCCCTTGCGTTCCTTCAGGAAATTTCATGACAATTGGATAACTCACACGATTTAATAGTCTTTTAGCAGCTTCAATTGTTGAAGACACATACGTTCTTGGCATTGGAATATTATCCTGTTGCATTTTAAGATGTGATAATAACTTATTATGTACTGTACTAAATGCATCTGCAGGAATTGGCATATATGCAACCTTTTTTTCCAACATAGATGCAATAGAACGTAAAATATTTGCATATCTAAAAGAACCCTTCAAGAAAACACAATCATAATCCTTCATTGGTTCACCTTGATATAAAATGCCACTTTCTTTTCCAAGACTAACTTCAATATCTCTAAGTTGAAGAACATCAACTTCATCAAAATATTTTTTCATAGCTTCAGCTGTCATCAAAGAACTTTTACTTCCTAAAGAAATTAATGCAGCTTTCATTGATTCTCACCCTTCAAAGGATCAACAATAAATTCTCCTTGTTTTAAAATATTTTGACCAATCAATACAGAATAAGTCATATGATGTCTATCAGCTAATGTAAAATAATCTTCTATTTCATAACCTTTTATAGAAATTTTAGCAAAAACTAAATGCCTTTTTTCAATACCAGAAGCAGACTTCACAATTTTTTCTTGTTCGGATATTTTCAAACCTAACTTCTCAGCTAAATGCATATCTATGGATGAGGTAGTTGCCCCCGTATCAATACGCGCAGATACCACTTCTTCTGCATCATTAGCAAAAATTACAACGTCCTCAATCAGTCCTAAAACTACCCTTTCACCCATGTTTTTACTAATTGTAAAGTGGGTTTATAAGGTTTACGAAAGTAATGAGTAAACCCCAGAATGCTAATTCTCGTGGTTTACGAAAGTAATGAGTAAACTTCCAAACGCTAGTGATTCTAGTTTACGAGAGGAAATGCTTAGGTATTTCAGAAATCTTTTTAAAGGGTATATGGTTTGAGCATAATTGTGCCCCTGTGGTGTAGTCCGGACTGATTTTTCTGGAATCAGGGATAAACTATCATACTGCCCTTTCGAGGCAGTGACTCGGGTTCGAATCCCGGCGGGGGCGCTTCTTTTATTCAAAAATATTCGTAAAACTTATAAACCCCTTCATTCTCAAAAAAATGCCTAATTAAGTGGTATAGCTTCGGTCCCTGTGACCACATTGTCTTTAACGACCAGCAACTAAGTTTGCATACGGCCGGTGAGGAATACCCAATATACGAGCTTCCCATTTAATTAGGTATTTTTTTATCTCATTTAATTATTAAAAAAAAGGTGGTACAAATTTATCTTAAAGTATTAGAAACAATCAGAAATCTCCCTTTTAACATGGGAATGAACCTTTTGGTCCAAGTTCTACAAGGTAATGAATCTAATCCTCAAGTAAGTAAAACAAATCTCAAAAACACAACGAATTTTGGTATCTTTCATGATCAAACAAGAGAACAATTAGTTTCTCTTCTTAAGTCAATGTTAGAACAAGGATTTCTCATTTACAAAGAACTACCCACCAACAAATGGATTAAGGTTCTTGATATATCCGATAAAGGAAAACAAGAATTAAGAGACCCAAAAGGTTTTGTTAAAAAAGAAGAAATTAAATTAGAATTTGATTCTGAACCAGTCTCAGAACAAGAAAATCAAATTATTAATTCGTTATCTTTCTTCATCAAAGAATTTAATCCTGAACAATCAAAAGCAATTATTTCTGAATCAAAAAAACTTCTCTGTGTTGCAGGTGCAGGATCTGGAAAAACAACAGTTCTTACTAAAAGAATAGAATTTTTGTGCAAATTCAAATCCATTAAACCAGAAAGAGTTCTTGCAATCACATTTACAAAGAAAGCAAAAATAGAAATGGAAGATAGGCTTGCAAAACTGCAAGTGCATAACGTTAACATTCAAACTTTCAATTCATTTGCAGAAAAAATTTTTCAACAAAACTGGAACTTAATTTACAAAGAGAGGAGCAATATTATCAAATACTCAGATAGAATTAAATTAGTAATGCAAGCACTTAAACGAATTGGATTAAGCTTTGGAGGGGTTGCCGACACATATTTCACAACAGGCCAAAGAAAAATAAAATCTCAAGATCAACTTCTCTTTTCCTTTGTCAATGATTGTTTCTCCGTGATTGACTACTATAAAACAGAACGAGAAGAAATCACTCCTTTCTACAATCAAATGTCCCAATACAAAGAAAAAAATAATGCGAAAATTCTTCATGATGTATGTCAAAATATTCTTAAAATTATGGCTCAACAGAACTTACGTGATTATTCTGATCAGGTGAAAGACGCAATCACAATCTTTGAAAACTTTCCAAACTTAATCCCTAAATTTGATCACGTTTTAGTGGATGAATATCAAGATGTAAATGCGATTCAAATAGCACTCCTTGACCTTCTCAACCCTCCAAACATCTTTGCAGTCGGAGACCCACGTCAAGCAATCTTTGGATGGAGGGGAAGTAGAATCAATTATATTCTAGATTTCAACAAAGATCCAAATTCCACAACAATTGTGTTAAAACAAAATTACAGATCGCATCCAAACATTGTTGGGCTTGCAAATAAAGTTGTCAAAAAAATGAACATCACAGATCAAGAAGCAGGTCTTTCTTCAGAATCATTTGCAAAACCAGAATCAAAACTCTTTAACTTTGCCCGTATGGAATTAGAATATGATTTTGTCACACGAGAAATCGCACATTCCACATTTGACAACAATGAAATCTTTGTCTTAGCACGAACCAACAAACAACTTGCAGATCTTTCCAAAAAATTACATGAAAAAAAGATACCCCACATCCTCAAAACAGATGAAACCAAAGCCGCTGAAGTCAAGAAAGGATACGTCACACTTGCAACCATCCATGCAATCAAAGGATTAGAAGCAGAACTTGTATTTGTGTTAGGAGGTAATTCCATGTACTTCCCTTGCAAAGTTTCAGATCATCCTGTGATAGAATCCCTCAACCTACAAAAGTACGATAAGATGGACGAAGAACGTAGACTATTTTATGTTGCAATCACACGTGCAAAACAACAACTCTACATTTCCTACACAGGGAAATCCTTAACACCCTTCATAGATAAAGAAAGCCGTAAATTCCTTGGTGGCGAAGAATTCGTAAATCCAATTGCCAAACTTAATAAATTTACAACTAAAACTAAAAACGAATCCCAAATTTACGCAGCCCTTAGAGAATGGCGACGTGAAATGTCCCAAGTCAAACAAGTGCCAGCTTATATGGTGTTGAATGACAAATCCATAGAAGAACTTTCCTCTGCACTACCAATCAATAAAAATGAACTCCACGACATCTTCGGATTAGGACCAAGAAAGATCCAGTTGTATGGTGAGGAGATTCTGAGAATTGTTAACTCTTAAAGAAACTTCCGAACCTTCTTAATATACTCAGGATGCACATACGAATTCAACGTCACAGCATATGAATCTTCCCACGCTTGATTCTTCTTATTAAATTTTTTATGTCCAAGTTCATTAGCAACAGAAAACAAGAATTCTTTCATAACCTCTTTAGGAGGATTTCTATTCGCTTCTAAAAAACTCTTTACTTGAGAAGTTGCAAAATGTGATCGTACGATGTGTGGATAGAATTCTTGACCGCAATAACGTTTGAATGCTTTCATGAAACTTGTATCAGGTAAAGGATGTCCTGTTTTTTTATTGCGAAAAACAAACTCTCCTTTCTTCGTTTCTTTTAATGCATCTTTCAAACGTGTAACATACTCTGATGTAAATTGTTTATTAATTTGAATAGGTACACCATCTTTTCCAATGTAATTAAAATTGACATTCTTACCTTTTACAGAAATATCTTCTTTCTTTAATGTTGTAAGACCTTTATGATGATGTGTTTTGTAATATGTTTCATTCCCAATCCTCATATGTGTAGTTAACAATGTATACATTGGAAGTGCCATAATATCAGATTTATTTTTCAAAGAATTCTTCACAGTTGTTAAAAGCTTCATGTGAACCTGATCAAACTTCTCCACTTTCTTATACTTCTCACTTCTATGCGCTGCACGTTTCTCTAATGTATATACATATGAAAATGTGCCACCAGCATTTTTGTAAAGAACATCCCAGTGATCATGTGAATCTTGATCGTGAATTTGTAAATGTGGTGCAAATAAAGAATATGCTTTTTCTAATACATTACCATTTGGAAGAATATTCACACGTGCACCCGCAGTCATAGCATTCGGTAACAACATTCCTTTCATGAATTGTGGATTCTTTTGATCAATTAACGTATCAAATTCTTTATGTCCATCAAAGAGATGTATCGTCTGTAAAGCACCTGATAAATTCTTAGAAGAGAGCTTCCATGACTTCTGCGTTTTTTCATACACACGAAGGTCATGTGCCTTAATACGCAGTGTGCCTACAGGAACCTCTTTAATCACCATAAATACAACTAAATAATTTCCATATAAAAACCTTGCGGTAAAAAATCAATTCCTTTATGTACTAAAATTTCATTTGAAATTTTTGACATCCTAAAAATGAGGTCATTTTTCCACATTTTTATGATAAACAAATTAACTAAAAATTAAATCAATCTCTCTTTTACTCAATACTTTAAACTTCCCAGTGGGTAAACTTCCAAGGTCTAATTTTCCTATTTTAACTCTTTCTAGAAATAACAATTTAAAACCGAGCGCTTCAAACATTCTACGTACAATCCGATTTTTTCCTTCATGGATTGTAATCTCCACCATCTGTGGTCCCAGAATCTTAATTCTTGCAGGACTTGTTCTTCCATCTTCTAACTTAATTCCTTTTTGAAAAGATTTTTTATCTTGTTCACCTAAAGGCTTGTCCATCTTTACAACATACGATTTATTAATTTCATGAGACGGATGCATAATTTTATTTGCAAAATCTCCATCATTTGTAAATAATAATAATCCAGATGTAAAATAATCTAATCTCCCTACAGGAAACACACGTTCTTTAACTTTAATATGTTCCATTACAGTTTCGTATTTCTCATCAGTTAAAGCAGTCACACATTTTGTAGGCTTGTTTAACATATAGTAAACTTTCCTATCTTTCCCAATTGGTTTATTATCAACTGTAATCACATCATTCTCAGTAGCCTTATCACCAATGGTAATTGGTTTTCCATTAACTTTTACTCTGCCTTCTTGAATAATTTCTTCAGCTTTTCTTCTAGAACAATACCCATTATTACTCATCAGCTTCTGTACACGATGAAGTTGATTGATTTTTTTTTCCATAACCTCTTTAAAATATATCTTAGTTATAAATTTATGTGCTAAAATGGCTTCATCTAGAATAACACTTTTTTGGTATACTGCCTGCAAGAGGTGCATTTTTTACGAAGGAAAAAATCTACGCGCCGGCACGCAGTATACAAATGTCATATATTCTGGATGAAGCCTTCTAAAATCTCACAAAGATTTAAGAAAAAGACATTTAATAAACACATTTATGATTAAATCACTCGCAGTGGAAAGTTTAGAAACAATCTGTAATAGTTATGCTTCTTTACGAAAAGTACCCGTCATCAAACAAATTCTTGCACCAGCTGAATATATCATTGGGGGTTTAGCAGCAGGAACCTTATTAGTTCTAGCAATGCATAAACATTACAGTGAAGAAGCATATATGCTTGAATTACGAGACCAAAAGACCTTCAAAGAATCCGAACAAAAATATGGTATCAATTAAATTTAATAGATATTTCAAACAAACCTTTAAAATAAACACTTACTATCCATTTGAATGAGAAAACTCCCATGATTCCAACGATTTCTGTTCAAGAAGCTTTAAAGACAAATCACATTTTCATAGATACCAGAACACCCAAAGAATTTACAGAAGACCACCTTCCTAATGCAATCAATATTCCTATTCTTTCAAACGAAGAACGAGAAGTTGTTGGAACACTATATGTGCAAGTTTCTAAAGAAGAAGCGATTGACAAAGGTGTTGAACTCTTCTCACAAAAATTACCTACCTTCATGAAAGAAATCAATCAATACCGAAATCAAACATTAATTATTAACTGTTGGCGTGGAGGGATGAGAAGTAGAGCTGTTGTTGCCTTACTCAATTCTTTAGGATACGATGTCATGCAATTAGAAGGTGGCTATAAATCATTTAGAGAATACGTTAGAGAAAAATTATACAACTACGAATTCAAACCTACATTAATTGTCATGTGGGGATTGACATGCACAGGAAAAACAAAAATTCTTCATTATTTTCCAAACTCCTTGAATTTAGAAGGCCTTGCACAACATAGAAGTAGTTTATTTGGTGGAATTGGATTAACTCCACATTCTCAAAAACACTTTGAAAATTTATTACTCAGAAAATTAGAAGAATTAAATCAAGAAGAAGTTGTGATTGTAGAGGGTGAAGGACGAAGAATTGGTGATGTCATCATCCCTGAAAATATTTGGAAAAAAATATTGAAAGGAAAAAATGTTCACATCGTGGGAAATTTAGATAAACGAGCAGATGTCGCAGTTGAAGAATATATGAAAAAAGAAGAGAACATCCACCAAATTAAAGAAGTAACCCAACGTCTTTGGAAAGTCATCAGTAAAGAAAATCAACAGAAAGTTATTGATTTCATTGATCAGAAAGATTATTTCTCAGCTGCAAGAATTTTATTAGAATTTTATTATGATCCTTTATATTCACATACATTAAAACAAATCAAGTTTGACACAGAGATTAACACAGATGATATAGAAACTGCAGTTAAAGAATTAAATGATTTTTCTTCTTCCTTAAAATGTAAATAGTCACAAGCAGAAACGAAATTATCGTCCAATTGGTAAACATAAACCATGGTGTGCCCCAACTGATACCAGGGAATACCCATTCTGAAATTGGCCACAGAAATGGTGTAGGTAAAAAATCCCGTGAATGAGTGGGAATATCTATTAAAATATGAATTGGCCATGCCCAAATATAAATTGGGATCTTTTTCCAGATAAGATATACAATTCCCAATATAAAAAGAAATGTAAACATGCTGTGGGTAATATTGTAAAGTGCAAATACCCAATCAGGAATCGCACCTGCAGCTTGACTAAATGATTCCCCTTTAAACAAAAGATAAATTGTATAAAATAACCATGACAAAGAATCTGGAAGCACCCCAAACAGAATTGCGTAGAGTGGCTTCTTCGTTTTATTGAAAAGAATGTAACTCCAGGCAATGTGTGCAAAATAATCCATGTAATAAAGAAAGGCTATCAGTTAATAAAACTTACTTCAATTCCCTATAAAACTTCTTCATCAAATCAACAATCCCATCAAGATCTTTCACAGGAATCAATTTCCCACGTAATTCTTTCCCGCCAATACAACCTTTACTAAAATTCATTGCTTGCATGCGAATTGAAGAAACTTTAATGTTCTTATATTTCCTTGCATATTCAACGTACTTAAAGAAATATTTCAATCGTGATTTCTCTGCAATTTTAGAATACTTTCCAGTATTAAGATACTGATTCACCTGTTTAAAAATAAAAGGATTCTTTGCTGCTGCTCGCCCAATCATCACATAATCGCACCCAGTTTCATCCAACATTCGTTTTGCATCTTCTGGCGTTTCAATGTCTCCATTTCCACACACTGCAATACTAACATGTTCTTTCAACTTCTTAATCAAGGTCCAATCAGACTTCCCAGAATATCCTTGCTTTACAGTTCTAGGATGTAAAGTAATCATAGAAATCCCTTCTTCCTCAGCAATCTTTCCAATCTCTAAATATTTATCTGGCTTACTAATACCAGAACGAATCTTTACAGAAACAGGCACAGTTGCATGTTTTACAAGCGTTTTAAAGATCTTACGAGTTAATTCAGGTTCTTGTAACAATGCACTACAAGCCATCTCTGACGTAATATGTGGCGCAGGACAACCCATGTTATAATCAATGATATCAAAATGTTTCGTCACAACTTTAACCGCTTGTTCAATTCTATCCAAATCAGAACCAAACAACTGAATAGATAATGGTCTTTCCTTCTCAGAAAATTCTACAAAATCCATGATTCTGTCAGCACCTAATTCATTTTCCTTAGCAGAAATCGCATTTACACTCACAAACTCAGTCACAACTAAACCTGCACCTAATTCCTTACATACCAATCTAAGAGCGGGATCACTAACACCAGCCATTGGCGCAAAAAATGCTTTACTATTAAATATCGGAAGATTGTAACTTTTCATATAACTGTTGTCCTTTTTTTGTTAATTCTGCGGTTGTATATTCTTTTCCTTCGTATGAAACTCTTAATTTACTGTTTGCATAGCCATCTCTAAATAATATCCCTGTGCCTGGGATTTCAACGTGTTCATGGGTTATAAGGCCAGATCCAGTGCTCATTCTTGATTCACCGATTTTGATTCTTTTTTCGCCACCTGCATTTCCAATTTCTAAAATTAAATCATTAAGATATTTTTGTCTCATATTTCAAAGAAAACTTCAATACTTTAAAAATATATAGAAAATATAAAATAAAAAAAAAATAAACTCAAAGAAAAATTATTTTTTCTTAGCTGGAGCTTTCTTTTTAGCAGGTGCTTTTTTCTTAGCTGGAGCTTTCTTCTTAGCTGGTGCTTTCTTCTTAGCTGGAGCTTTCTTTTTAGCAGGTGCTTTCTTCTTAGCTACTTTTTTCTTTCCAACTTTTCTTCCACGTGCCATTTTAGCTCGTGCTACATTCCCATCCTTATTAATAAAGTATAAGAAACCTGATTCTTTCTTCACACCAACTTTAGCTACAACCATCTTTTTAGCTTTTCCTTTTTTTCTTCCAGCTCTACTCATTTCTGCTGCTGAAACGTTTCCGTTTTTATCTAAGAAATAAAGCCATCCTTTTTCTTTTTTAATTCCTGTTTTTGCTACGACATCTGCCATATTATATCCCTCTTTGTCTCTTTTTTATACACCCAAAAACTTTTTTTTGGGGTATCCTAAAAACCTAATATTAGATTTTTATTGAATTATGAAAACAAAATTATTGTTTTCTGACGTAGAAAAAACAAAATAAGTATTTAAATCTTTCTTTTTTGTCGAGGATTAGATTTTGTTTAATAGACTGTCCTTTGTCAATATCTCGGCTGCAAGGAATGCATCATTCAAATTTACAACACCTTTTCTAAACTTCTCTTGGTCGTCAAAACCAACGCGAGGACATGTTGTATTAATCCATGTATCAATAAAATTAAAATTCTCAAGATGATCGAATGATACATTATTGTCTATAAAATAATAAAATTTCTTTTCAGGAAACTTATCTTCTAGTGCAAGTGCAGGTCTAAATTGCTCTTGGCCAGGTTTAATTGTTACAATCACACCAATATTATGAGAAGATAAAAATTTCACTAAAGAACCTTTATACTTTCGTAAAATAGTTTGAATTTCTTCAATACCCATCAAAAACATCTTTTCTTGGAGAGGGTCATTTCGTATAATCTCTTTCATTGTTTTATTATCCTTTTGACCATAAACTAACGCAAGTGGATGGAACTTTCCATCCCCTATATACAAATACGCATCAAACTCCTCCTCTAAACGTAATGAATCATGATAACTATCACATCCTAATAATTGACTTTTCACAGAAGTTCTATCTGCTTTAGATGTTACAAATTCAACACCTATCTCTTTCAATTGCTCCTCTACCTTTTCTAATTTAGAAACAAATTGTACGGATGCATACAATGCAACTTTCTTAAACTTTTTAACATAATCTAATGTCTCCTGACATAATTCAACAGGTCCAGAGTACGGCGCATCTAAGAATAGGACTTTCATTTACCAACCCTCCATCTTTTTAACGAATTTATTATGTCCCCAACTAATAAGGAGATCAACATTCATTCTTTGTAATCCTAAAGGAATATCGCATGCACCAAAATTACTTCCAAGCCAAATTAACACTCTCACACCGGTAGCACTAACAAGTTCTGCTTCTATTTCCTGTGCATATGGCTTCATACCATCAGGTAACTGAATGCATACCATTTTTGCATCTACTTCCCTAATCTTTGCGATTGCTTTTTCCGTTTCTACTTGATATAATCTTTCTGTCATATTTACGCACACATCACCCAAGAACCAACATTACCTTTTTATAGTTCTACTTTATATATATTTCTCTATGTTTGAGAAAATTGTAAAAAACTCACGTCACACACGAAGCAAGTACCTTGAACCAATCTCTTCATTCTTATTAAAAATTGGAGTGACACCAAACATGTTAACAACATTATCCTTAATCTCAGGATTACTTTGCGTTTACTATTTATTTACCAATTATACTTTCTTCATCATCTTTGGAATCTCACATTTAATATTAGATGGACTTGACGGTGTTCTTGCAAGAAAAACCAAAGAAACAATTCAAGGAAAATACTTTGATCTTATTACAGATAACTTTATTGCCGTATTGTTATTAATCAAAAGTGGGTTTTATCTTAACGACTTCTATCCATACATTATTGCAGTATTATATGCAATTGCAATCTTCTTCCATGTAACACGAGATTATCCAACCTGGCATCTTAGAACCTCTTCTCTTGCAGTCTTAGCGGTTGCAACCTTCCCTGGATTTCCTTACGAAACTATGTTACTCACAATCGGATATTTAACAGCAGGTGTTGTTGCAGTCTATTCTTTAGCAAGACAATTACAATTTGTTTTAAAGAAAAATTAATTTCAGAAGAATTAATACTTCACTTTTCTCAAACCCAAAAGATACCCACTATAACTAATTAAGATATGTAATATAGGGCTCAAAACTATTAAGACCAACGCAACTTCTACAGGAGGCACAAAAACAAACCAACTAAATACTAATCCTCCAACAACAAAATCAATCTGATCAAACACCGGCCAGGGCTGACCTTCTTTAATCTTAGCCTTCCGTTTGTAATAACTTTTTACAGCATCGCCGAAAATTGCACCAAAACCTAACAAGACTCCTAATAAAATAGAAAAGTCATTATAATCAATTACTGCAAAACTTCTAAATCCAGCAACATATGCAACTTTTTGCAACCAGAACACCAATCCGCCAAATACAACTGCAGACACAACACCTCGCCATGTCTTATGTGTACCAAGTTTCTTTTCCCAAATTGGTATATTTAAGAACGGGATTTTCTTTACAAAGATTGGAGCCATATTCGCAAAATATGCTGGTAAGAAGAAGTACAAAC
>JABMOA010000032.1 GCA_013204355.1 Candidatus Woesearchaeota archaeon
AATAATAACGCTATTTCTCCTTTATCATTAAATAATACTGCACGTGCAGCTTCTCTTTTAATTAATTTTGAATTAGTAGATTGATTTATTCCAACATCTTCTTCATTAATTTCAGAAATAATTTCCATCTAGCTCTTCCTCAACTCATACCCTTCCTTAGTATCGCCGATGTCCCAACCAAGCCCATTAATCTGATTACGCAATTTATCGGATTCTGCCCAATTCTTTTCGTTCCTAGCTTTTAATCGTTCCTTTGCCAACTTTACAACTTCTGCAGGAATCTTTTCTTTCTTCAAACTTTTCAATCCCAATCCTAAGATGGAATCAAATTCTATAATGGTTGCATATTTATCTTCATCTTTCAATGTACTTCCAAGAACTTCCCACATGACTGCTAATCCTTTTGGTGTGTTTAAATCATCCGAAACTGCATTTATAAACATCTTAAGATATTTCTTACTTACGTTACCTGTTCCTTTGATCTCCAAGAGCTTGTCATGTAATTTACGCAAGGCATTTCCAGATGAAACTAATGCTTCTTCCGAATACATTAAAGGATTCCTATAAGATGTACCTAAACAGAAGTACCTATACACCAAGGGATCAAAACCCTTATCCCCCAATACTGATAATGTTAAGAAATTGTCACCAGATTTTGCCATCCTTTCGCCTTTACCAATCACAAGAAATTCATTATGTAGCCAATAATTTACCCATTTCTTTCCGTAAGCTGCTTCTGATTGTGCGATTTCATTGGTGTGATGGATAGGAAGATGATCAATACCGCCACAATGAATATCAAATTGTGTTCCAAGATATTTAGAAGCCATTGCACTACACTCAATATGCCATCCTGGATAACCCACACCAAATGGAGAATCCCATTTCATCTCTTGAGAATCAAATTTACTTTTCGTAAACCATAGAACAAAATCATGTTGATTTTTTTTGTTTTTGTCTTTTGAAACACGTGCTTGAGATTCAAAATCTAGATTTGTAAGTTTTCCATAATCTTTTGATTTAGAAGTATCAAAATAGACATTACCACCAGCAGTATAAGTGAATCCTTTCTTTTCCAAGGTTTGAATCATAGAAATTTGTTCTTTGATATGATCTGTTGCCTTCGCCCATTTGTTGGGTGCGATAATATTAAGTTTCTTCAAATCATCTTGAAAAGCCTTTGTATAAAATTCTGCAATCTCCCATACAGTTTTTTTCTCACGCCGAGCACCTTTCAACATCTTATCTTCTCCTTGATCTGCATCAGAAGTAAGATGTCCAACATCTGTAATATTCATCACATGTTTAACTTTGAATTTATTCAAAAGAAGTACTCGTTTCAAGACATCTTCAAAGATAAAACTACGTAGATTTCCAATATGTGCGTAATGATACACCGTAGGCCCACACGTATAAAGACCAACTTCATTTTTCTTTATTGGCTTAAATGTTTCTTTATCACGTGTTAATGTATTGTATAAAACCAATCCCATTTTAGAATGATATAACTTCTGCTTTATTTAAAGCTTCTTCCAATAATGTTTCCCAATCAAATCCTTTTAATTCTTTAGCAATCAATTCTGGTTTAGATTTTGTCGCTGGTGCTTTTGGTCCAAGTAAATTGCAGATTTCAGGTCCTTTTGAAATTTCATAAGTTTCAATTTTCTTTGCAATATTAATGATTTCCTGTTTGTCAAATGTTAATAATGGCCTAAAAATTTCAAGTTTTATATGTGAAGAAATGGTACGTAAATTAGAAAGTGTCTGGCTACTTACTTGTCCAAGATTCTCGCCTGTAATTAAATTATTAGCTCCTTCTTTCTCTGCAACTTTAGATGCACCTTTAAACATTAAAATTTTTTGTAGAATAAAATAATTCTTATGATCACATTTATCTACCAATGCTTTCAACATAGGTACGAAAGGAATAAGATACACTTTCTTCATACCTAACTTCTTCGCAAGTTCTTTGACTTTCTCAACTTCTTTCTTATCAGCCAATGGTTCTTGATGAAAATGTGCTGCAATAATTTCTAGCCGATTCTGCATCATATGAATTGCAACTGGCGAATCAATGCCTCCCGAAAGTAATGCGACTCCTTTTTCCATGACCTTTATGTATTATATAGGGTATTTAAATTTTTTGGGTTTAGTGGCTCTGTAGAAATGCTATTTAAAGACATAACACTTGACGGTAAATCATTTCTATGTTCCATGTTAATAGTACACGGCGCGGTAGATTTGTTCGTAAACTTACAAATGCGCCTCCTGTGGTACTATTAACCCACATACAAATAATTTACTTAAAGGTGTTATTAATAAAGCAATTCTACAAAGCCGGGTTTAGTAAGTAATATATCAAGTGAGTATAGCCACAGGTAAAAACATTTATAATCTCAACAATTCTAACAACCATATGAGAAAAAGTGTATTCCTATTAGTATTATTACTCTCTATTTCTACAGTTACAGCTGCAAGCCTTTATGATTATGATCAATTAACTTTAGAAATAAAAGTAGATGGGTCGTTTAATTTAGTTCCTTCAGGAACAGGTGCATCAATCAAAGAAGTGAAAACAAATTTATTCTTAGTTCCGCAAAATAATTTCAGACAAACAGTCACAAATATAAAAACTGATGGAACTGTCGGTGAAAAACGTATTGATTATGTGTGGACCGATAAAAGAATTGAAGAAAAACAATATGGGTATAAAGCAACGATCCAAACTAAAAACTTAAGAAATAAAGTTTCTAAGAAAATAGCATTCCCTATTTCTCCTGAAAAATTAAAAGGTTTAGAACAATATACAATCGCAACTGAAACAATTGATTCTAACAATATAAACGTCATTAACAAAGCTTCAGAATTAGCAGAAGGAGAAGATGATTTATTTAAAGTATCATTTAAGTTAGCAGAATGGGTTGAACGAAACATCAAATATGATTTAAACACATTAACAGCAACAGCATCACAATCAGCGTCATGGACGTTAGAAAACAAAGAAGGTGTTTGTGATGAGATGACTTCTCTTTTTGTTGCAATGGCAAGATCATTAGGAATTCCTGCAAGATTCGTGTCAGGAGTGAGTTATACAACATCTGATTTATTTGATAAGCCATGGCAACCACATGGTTGGGGAGAAGTATATTTTCCAGATGTTGGATGGGTTGGTTTTGATATTACGTTTGGAGAATATGGATATGTAGATGTAACTCACATTAATTTGCGAGATGGTTTTGATCCAAAGGAACCCGCTACAGAATTTGAATGGTTTGCAAACAATGTAGATTTAGAAGCAAAAAATCTTGATTTCAACATTTAAGTACTTAATCAAGGGACATTAACTGAAGATGATATTATATTATCAACAGATATACATGCATCAACAGTGGGATTTAATAGTTATAATCGTGTTAAGGGAATGATATTTAATAATAAAAATTATTATCAAGCAACAACGTTACAACTTGCAGTCCCAAAAGAGGTAGAGATAATAGAGAGAAATAAAAGGACAATCCTGCTTGCTCCAGGAGAACGTAAAGAAACATATTGGACTTTAAAACTTAATGAAAAATTGGATGATAAATATTGGTATGAATTCCCTATTTCATTATATTCTGAAAAAAATAATAGTGTCACAGATAGTTTTAGAGCTGAAAAAGGACAACAGATCTTTACATTTGATGAAATCAAACAATTAGAAGTAAAAAGTGAAGACAAAACGTATTCACAAAAAATATCTTTTGATTGTAAGATTCCTAAAACAATTCAACTGAAAGATATACAAAAGATTCCTTGTTCAATAAAAAACACAGGAAATCAAAATTTAAAGGGAATTAATTTTTGTATTGAAGAGATTTGTGGTATTGTAGATCTGTCAATTAACCAAAAAATCACTGAAGAAATCACAGTAAAAACAGGACAATCAGGGTGGCAAAAGATATTTGTGTCAGCTGAAAATGGAAATATAGAAAAACGAGAATCTTATGAATATCAAGTGATTGACAAGCCATTAATTTTTGCTGAAGTGATTCTTCCTGAGAATTTAGAATATGGAAAGACAACTAATATTAAAATTAATCTTAAAAAAGAATCCTTCACAATACCCAAATCCATTAAAGTCCTTGTTAAAGGTCCTGGATTCGAACATGTATGGGATTTAAACGAATTAACGAGCGAACAAGGATTAAATCTTCAATTAAATGACCCCCCTTTTAGTTTTAATAATAAAATTATCACAGAAGTAAGTTGGATTGATCAAGAAGGTAAAGAATATAATAAAGTAATGATCAAAAATATAAAAGTCAATTCAAAAAAATTTGATGAAGACATTAAAATGTTTTTTAATATATTTGCTAAATTCTTCGTATAGAACTGTTGGATTTTTTAAAAAATAAAAAAAAAA
>JABMOA010000002.1 GCA_013204355.1 Candidatus Woesearchaeota archaeon
ATTGTGTCATTGCTGCTATTGCCATTTTATTTATTTATTTATTTATTTTTTATTTTTAAGGAAATGGAAAATTAACCGTCATTGGTCCTAATGCTAATAATCCACTTGCGTGTTGTTTTACTGAAATTAAGATGAATAATAATACTAATAATAATGCTACTCGTAATAACCTATAACCTATGCTTGTTGTTGGAATACTCATATATCCCCATCCCATTCCTAAGATTACGGACCCTAATAATACAAGTGCAACTAATGTTCCATACGCTGCACCAATTCCTGCTAAAACATTGCCTGGAATAAAAATTACTGAAATTAAAGATAAGATTAAAGCGATTACAATTCGTGAGTTACGTCCAAGGAAACCTAAGAATCGGCTACCTTCAAAAAATAATGTGAATACTAAAATAAATACTGCGATTCTCATGAAACCAACCATTGGTCCTTCAGCTGAATAACCTAAGAATCCTAATGTTCCAAACCATAAAACTTTATTCCACAGTCCAATACCAGAAAATGGTTGAGCGGTATTTGTACATGCTGTTAAGAAACCTGTTAATGCTGCTAGTACACCTATTCCACTCTTTTTCAAATCCATCTTTGCAGAAGTAAATATTTCTTGTTTTTAAATGTTTTGTTTTTGTCCTTAACAACAATAAATATTGTTATGAGCAAATCTGATACTTATAATTAATCCACGAGAGCTAGTGTTATGATGTTTACGCAGTAAACCATTAGATTTAGCATTCTAAGGTTCCCTTTACTTCGCTACGCAAACTACAATGACTTACGTTCTAGAGTTTCCTGCGGAAACTACGAGAACTAGCGTTCTGGACTTTACGCAGTAAAGTTTATAAATAAACCTCGTTCTCAGCTGCTATGACACACATTTTAGCTGTAAACCCTAATGAACTTGTGAACAGAGCTGCTGGCCAATTAAAGGAACAGAAGTTAGTTGAACCTACTGAATGGGCAAAGTTTGTAAAAACAGGCCATCATAAAGATAGGAGACCTGATTCTCAAGATTGGTGGTATGATAGATCTGCTGCGATTCTACGTAGTATTGCAAAATTAGGTCCAGTTGGAACTCAAAAATTACGATCAAAATATGGTGGAAAGAAAAATAGGGGTCACAAACCTGGAAAATTCTATCCTGCATCTGGTTCTGTTATTAGAAAAATTTTACAGCAATTAGAAAAAGCCGAATTAATTAAACAAACCGAGATTGGTGTGCATAAAGGAAGAGTCTTAACACCAAAAGGAACTTCATTATTAGATAAAATTGCAATGCAAATCTTAAAAGAGGCAAGGCAACAATAAGATGGCAACAAATAAACATCCTGCTAAAAAGAAACGATTAATTAAGAAAGGAAACCAAACTAAATGGGCGCCTTTCTGGACCGTTTTCAAGATTTATGGTAAAGGAAGACGTGTTCATCCTTCCAGACATACAGAAGTTAAAAGAAGTTGGCGTAGAGGAAATACGAAAGTATAATGGCAAAAGCAGTCCCTAAAACAATTGAACGTGTGTACAATGTACCTTTACGTAAAGAATTTAGAAAAGTTGCAAGATGGAAGAAAACTAAAAAAGCCGTTACAGCTTTACGACAATTCTTAGCAAAACACATGAAATCAGAAGATGTAAAATTAAGTAAGGAACTTAATGAACACGTATGGAAGCATGGTATTAGAAATCCACCACATCATGTTAAAGTAACTGTAACAAAGGATGAGAAAGGTGTTGTGAACGCAGATTTATTTGCAGAAGAAAAAGTATCTTCCAAAAAAACAGTTCCTAAAGTAGAAAAGAAAGCTGAAGTTAAGGAAGAAGCAAAGCCTGAAGCTAAACCAGTAGAAGAAGTTAGTAAAACAGCATAGTTATTATTATTATTATAAAAAAGCGTTGATTCTGAGAGTTCGGAGAGATAAAAATGGAATATATAATTCATGGAACAGCAATGGTACATCTTGGTGAAGAATGTGGAATCTATAAAAGAAATGGCATTGAGATGGATTACGCAAGAATGGACATAGATTACCTTGTAAACACAATCAATGGACTACCAAAACCTCAAGCAATAAGTTCTGTAACAGCATTAAGAAATACGGCTACCAAACAAACAACATGGGAGAATGTCCCAGGACCTTTAGGAACCCCATTTCTTGTAAGAACTGGTCCAGGCCCAATACCTATAGATGAAGTAAGAAGCCAAGTTCAAAACACAGTAACTTTTACAGATAACGTCTTACGAGCACTTAGTGGAAAATAATTTTTTTGTTCATTTTCTTACAAACATTTTTTAATACACTCCTTTTCTAGCATAATATGGAACAACGTCAGATATTTGTCAAAAAGGTAGAAGAACCAAAATTTGGGAAGAAACCAGAAGAACGTTCAACTGAAGACCTCTTAAAGTATGGAATTGTTAATATCGATAAACCCAAAGGTCCTACAAGTCATCAAACATCTGATTTTATTAAAAAAATTCTGAAAGTTACAAAGGCAGGACACTCAGGAACATTAGATCCTGGCGTTACGGGTGTGCAACCAATTGCATTTGAAAAGGCGACAAGAATCGTCCAATTCTTATTAACAGCACCAAAGGAATATGTATGCATTATGCATTTACATAAACCTGTTGAAGAAAATAAATTAAGAGAAACCATTCAACAATTTGTGGGTAAAATTAGACAACTTCCTCCTGTGAAATCTGCAATCAAACGTGAAGAGAGAACAAGAGAGATTTATGAATTTGAAGTTCTTGAAATTGAAGGACAAGATGTCTTATTTCGTGTATTATGTCAAGCAGGAACATACATTAGAAAGTTGTGCCACGATCTTGGAGTCGCATTAGAAGTAGGTGCACACATGGCTGAATTACGGCGAACCCAGGCAGGCCCTTTCAGAGAAGTCCATAATCTCGTTACATTAAATGAATTAACAGACGCAATGTATTATTACACAGAAGAAAGGAATGATAAATATTTGCGATATTGTTTACAACCAATTGAAAATGCAATTGTTCATTTACCAAAATGTTGGATTTTTGATAATAGCATTCTAAGTTTAACTAATGGAAGAGATCTTGCAGTTCCTGGCATTAGTAAATTGGAAAATTTCAAGAAAGGTGAAACCGTTGCAGTTGTCACATTGAAAGGTGAATTGGTTGCCGTTGGTGAAGCTATGATGTCTGCTGTTGCAATTAATACAAATGAAAAAGGAATTGCAATTAAAATAAGTAAAGTATTTATGCAGCTTTAGGTTGTGCTTCTGCTCCTTTTTGCACAGCAATTTCTTCATCTATGAGAAGTTTGTCATACATTTTATCCATTTTATTTTTTTCAGCAAACCGGTGAAATTGAGCTTGAGTCAAAGCTTCAAATTGAACTTCTTCTTTTTCCATCATCTCTACAAAAACATCTAATTCTTGAAGATAAGCATTGGTCTTTGCAATAAATACTTGAATTTCATTTGTAATGTCAAGAACTAGTTTCCAATTCTCAAATTTATGTTTTAATTTTTCATCTATTTTTTTGGCGACCTTCAAAATCCCCTCTATTTTTTTAGGTTCATTTTTCCAAGTATTAAGCATCCAATCAACAAGCTTTTCAGATTCATCAATTCCAGTAAGAATGTCTGAATTAATCTTTTGACGCTGGTCAATGATTGCTAATTTTTGATCTTGGTCCAGCAACTGATCTTGTTTTATTGATTTTTTAAGAAGCCGAATATCACGATCCATGATTTTATTTTCTTGTTGAATTAATTTACGATTTTTTGATGCAACTTTTTTAACTTCAATTAATTCCTTGAGTCCTTCCCTGAGATTATGATTACTATAAGTCCATTGTGTTACTAAAGTATTAAAATCCTTTAATATTAATTTTAAATCAGCAGACGCATTCACTAATAATTCTGGATTTTGATCATCAATAGATTGTTGAATTAATGCACCAAATTCTTGAGATTCACGTTTTACTCGTGCTTCAATAATACGCAACTCATCATCACTCTTTCCTAAATTTTTTGTAACTTTTAATTCTCTTTGCGCATAAATTTCTTCATTTAAAATACCTTTCTGCTCTTGCCTAGAATAGGTTTCTTCTTTATGATGTAAAGCAGCATTTTTATGAAGAGAACTAACAAGATATTTAATAAATTTGATTACAACACCAAGCACCATACATTAAACAAACAATTAGAATTATATAAACCTTACTTCAATTCAATAACCATACCATCCCATCCTGGATTAATTAGTTTGGTTGGACCAATTTTATCTACGGCACCAACCGTTTCATGTAAGTGACCAGAAATTGCTAATTTGGGTTGGATACGTTCAATGAATTTTCTATAATCTATACTTCCAACATGGCCTTGTTCTAATTTATCTAAGTTAGTATTAAAAGGAGGACCATGCGTTAACAAGACAATTTTTTTTCCTTTATACTTCCCATACCAATTTCGTGCAATTTTTCTAAATTCTGCATCTTCCATTGCAAATCCACCACCACCATATCCTAAGAATACATAGTCTTCAATAATAACAGCTCTTTTATGGAGATTAAAACAATGTTCAAATTCACCTGCAAACTGTTCCATTGCATCAGAACCTTCTTCATGATTTCCAGGAATTGCATAAAACTTTTTACCAACTTTATTCATGGTTTCAAAAACATTCCTAAGGCCACGACCAAAATTTGAAATATCTCCTGTAGCAATAACAAAGTCTATGTCATTTTGAGAAGCACGCTTTGCTAACTCTTTCAAACCTTTCTTATCTTCGTGCAAATCTGTAAAGACTAAAAATTTCATTTTACCTATCCAATAAACAATGAGAATAAAAGATTGTGGATTTAAAGAAGAATTATTCTTCTTTTTCCACGTCTTCTTCTAAATCTTCTTCAGTTTCAGGTTCAACTTCTTCAGATTGATCTTCTTCTGTAGTTTCTTCTAAACCGGATTCATCTTCTACTACTTTAGAAAATTTCCCTTTCTCTTTTTTAAGTTGTAACACTCTAACAGTCACGCCTTTCAAAGGTTGAATCTTTGATAACACTCGTTTTAATGTACTTACCATCTTTCCACTAACTAAGTTTCCTACAAATGCATCAAAATCAGCTTTTCCTACCTCTGTAGAGAGAAGTTCTTGCAATTTAAGTCGTAGACTTGAACATGTTGAGCGTTGAACTTTATTTAATGTAATACATAATGTTTTGATGATAACTTCTCTTCCATCTTTTGTTTTTAATGTGAAAACATCATCTAATCTATTTGTGTTTTTTCGTACAACTCGTTTGATATGAGAAGGACTTACACTATACCCAATGGTTTTTGTTCGTAATATTGACCCATCTACTTTTGTAATTTCAAAAGTTACATGTGCATTTTGATCACGAGGACTTCCAGTTAAGTCTCTTAAATTAACGAGTAATGTTCTGCCAACACCTTTGTTCGCAGCTGTTAAATATGATTCTCCAATCTCTTTCTGTCCGAAGAGTTTTGGCGCTATAACTTTAAACCAAATTTTCTTTTTAACTTTAATTCTACTTACTTTTTTCTTATCGTTTTTTGCCATTTTAGGTAATTTTTTCCGGAGTTTTATTTTAGATACCTGATTTGTGTTTAGGTGAGTGGTTTGTTTATAAAGTTTTTGGGTAAACGTATGAATTAAGTTCCGTTCTATGTAAGCAGAGCCACTCACTTATTTACTGTTGCGATTGCACTGCCCTCACCCCGTAAGGGGCGTCACCCGAGGGCAAAAGGATGTCATAAATTGTGAACATGAAAATCAAAAAGAGATTTTCAGTACTGAAAAACTTTGTTTTTCATGTATCGTTCGTCTTAAGGCGCTGCTTACCCACTTGAACTTAATCCATATGGGTAAACTATTGAATCTGAGTTATTTAAAAATAATACCAAATTAAATTTATGAAAAAGATAAAAAACAAATTAAAGCTCATTGAAATAAGGAAAAAAACACCCTATTTAACAAAAAACAGACAAATAATGTACCTATTGCTAAATTAGCCCATTGAAAATGCCTTTTAAACAGATTAGAAAGATATTTAAATAAGTAATTCATCAATAAAGGTAATAAATGAAAACAATTGGAATTCTTGGTGGAATGGGACCTGAAGCAACAAATAGATTAGCTACATTAATCACTTCTTTAACAGTAGTTTCAAAAGATCAAGAGCATATTCCAGTTATTTCTTTTAATAATTCTAAAATTCCCCACAGAATTAATGCAATTTTTAATAATACTGAGAGCCCTCTTCCTGAAATGATTAGAATGGCAAAGGGACTAGAATTTCTAGGAGCAGATTTTTTAATAATTCCATGTAATACCGCTCATTATTTTATTAAAGATATCCAACCACATATAAATATCCCTTTTATTAATATGATAGAAGAGACTGTTAGATTTGTGAGTGACAATTATCAAGACACTAAAAAAGTCGGAATTCTTGGTACAAATTTAACAATAAAGATGAAATTATATGAAAAACCACTTGAAGAAAAAGGGATCCAAATTATTAGGCCGTCTTCAAAAAATGAAGAACTAGTGATGCAAGCGATTTATGGA
>JABMOA010000033.1 GCA_013204355.1 Candidatus Woesearchaeota archaeon
AAGGTAAAAACAAAACAAAAAGCTTTGGCTATGAGCGCAAACGGAAAGGTAATCGCTTATCACCTGCCCTACTTGCCATAGCCGTACCGTTAGCAATAATTAAAAAAATGACGAAAATTAAACAGAAAATTACAGTAATAGGTTTTTTACTTATGTTTCTAAATATTTTTGGACAAGAAACTGAATTAAGATATAAAACAGAGAATCATAAAGTCTATTCAGAAGATAAAGACGAATATATTCTAAAAACAACTTTTCCGAGGAATTATAGTTCTGACAAAGAATATAAAACGCTTTATTATTTAGATGCTTATTGGCTTACAGAAATTACTCTTGACTCTTTTACTATATTGGATTTATGTAATTATGTGGAAGACGTTGTTTTTGTAGGAATTTCATTAAATGGTTCTGAAAAAGATTGGCACAACCAAAGAGATATGGACTTTACGCCTTCACAATTTAAAAATTTGGGACTTTTAGAAGGTTTAAAAAAATCAAATCCAGATAATAACATTAAAATCACAGTCAAAACTGGAGGGGGTAATCAACTCAATAAAGAAAGTACAGGAGGCGCAAATTTATTTTTAGATTTTTTAGAGAATGAAGTAATTCAATTTGTAGAAAAAGAATATCCTAATCTTAATAAACGAAGAGGTTTACTTGGGCATTCTTTTGGAGGTCTTTTTGGATTCTACACTTTACAAAATCGTCCGGAATTGTTCCAAGATTTACTATTAATCTCTGCCTCTTTATCTTGGAATTCATCCGAATTAGTTGACAAAGAAAATTTTTCCAAATTAAAAGGTTCAAACAGCGAAATAAAACTTTATCATAGCTATGGTGGAGAAGAAATCAAAGGTATAAGAACTTCAAATAATGATGTAAGTAAGATTATAACTGAATTGGAACTTAAAAACTTGAATTATAAATTTGACCCAGTTAAAAACACTAACCATCATTCTGTGTTATCAAGAGCAATTTATGATGGACTATTGTATTTATATAAAAAATAACTATTGCCAACAAAGAACTGAGCTAAAAAACAACTCTTTTATTCTTTCTGATTAATTGCTTAAATTTAACCTTTTTATTAAAATGCTAACTTAAGATGTATATAAAATCATAGCTCTTTCCTCGCTACGCTTCATATACAAAACCGTTAACCACAAATTAGTAACCAAGGAATCATCAATCCACTTCCTTCACAATTAGAGGAAGTTTACACTCATTATTTAAGTGTTATTGTTGAAGGAGAATTGGATATCGTCCAAGGCGAGTAGATCGCCTAAAGAAAAAGTTGTGCTGCAACTTTGAATAATAGGGGGAGCTTGATAATCAATATGTTACAGAGACGAGGTCCCTTTTTTGTTTTCTGTTGTAACACATTTGTAACGCAAAGCCGAAATAAGGGTATAAGTTTATCGCAATATTGCCCGTTCAATTTCATGGTATGGTATGCTTTCAGCTCTTTGTATTTTGCTGGGTGATTTTCTATCTTTAGATTTAAACCCAAAATTCAGCCACCCCCCTTTCACAGGTAACCAATCTCTTTTCTATTGCAGATACCTTTAACCTATAGGGATTATCCTTGAAAGATAGATGAATTAGAAAACGGTACCTATTTACGCTATATACAAGAGTTATTGGGACACAATAGCAGCAAAACAACCGAAATATGCTCATGTTTTACAAAAAGCATGTAATAAATTAATAATCACTTTGATAATTGATAAGAATAAAAACAAAATTTTGACGTTTAATCAATACGAAATAAAATTTCGCCAATACCATTGCAATTAGGAGCATAAGCGAAATTTCGTTTCGGGTATAAGCGAGTTATGCCCAATACTTGTTTGACAACACGATATTCCTTAAATTTAACCATGCATATTGAAAATCCAAAGATTGACCAAATTAAAGAGCTTTGTAAACAGAACAAAGTAAAGACCCTTTTTGCTTTTGGCTCAGTGACCAGAGACGATTTCAATGCCAATTCAGACATAGACCTAATTGTTGACTTTGAAGAAAAGGATCCTTTTATTTACAGCGATTTGTATTTAAATCTAAAATCAAAACTTGAGGACCTATTGAAACGACAAGTTGATTTACTTGAAGATAGGGAAGATGTGGCTCAGGAATCTCTTTTTCAGACAACGGTTAGAAAGTACCAAGGTTCCGCTCTATGGACATTAATATAAAGACATGGTTGCTCGACATTTAGCAATCCATAGAGGAAATATTTGAATTTTTAGGTGACCAAAGAGACTTCTCTGCATACCAAAAAGACTTAAAGACCAAAAAGGCTGTAGAAAAGAACCTTGAAATTATTGGTGAGGCTGTGAATAGAATTTTGAAAGCTGACAGTAATTTTCAGATAGAGAATGCCAAAAATATTATTGCAACACGGAATAGGATAATTCACAGTTACGACAATATCTCAGATGAATTAATCTGGACAATTGTTTGCAAGGAACTCCCGAAGTTAAAAGTACAAGTTGACAAACTAATTG
>JABMOA010000003.1 GCA_013204355.1 Candidatus Woesearchaeota archaeon
ACCTAACACAGAATACGAACCTGAACAGTTTCCAGGTCTCGTTCACAAGTTAAAAGGTACAAACGCAACCTTCTTATTATTTAGTAATGGAAAAATTGTATGTACAGGTACAAAAACAGAACAAGCAGTCCATGAAGCAACTGATCAATTAATCATAAACCTAGAAAAGATTCTTAATAAATAGGTTTATTTATTTTTATTTTTCAAATTTTCTTCTTTTATCTATATTAAACAAATAACTCCAAAAACACCCCTTACAAACCATAAACTAGAGTTACCTAAATCTTTATATATCCCTTTACCCGCTAATAATTTGAGGGATTTTCAAGGTATCTTTAAAGAGGTGCACATGTATGGTCAATCGAATGCACAGACCATACCTCTTTTGATGATAAACTTTGTAAAGTTTATATATGGACGTAGACGAACAGATAAAAGTTTTCAGGGGATTCATTGAACAGAGTTATTACCCTCAATTGCTTGAAACTGTACGTAAAGGAAAAAATTTCTTGGCATTGGATTTCTCAGAACTCATTAAATTCAACACCGAAATTGGTGAACTTATTCTAGATGATCCAAATAATCTCTTGAAAGCTGCAGAAATTGCAGTAAAAGACTTTGATCTCCCTAAGAAGATTAGTAAATTCAATATCCGATTAACAAACCTTCCTGATTCTGAAAAAACACTTATTAGTTATATCAGAAGTAGACACCTAAACAAACTTATTTGGGTTGAAGGGATTGTACGAAATAAATCAAACGTACGACCCCATGTTACTGCGGCAAAATTTGAATGTCCTTCATGTGGAAATATTCTCCATATTCTACAATTAGATCAAAAATACAAAGAACCAACCAGATGTGGATGCGGAAGGAAAGGTAAATTTAAAGAAATTTCTAAAGAGCTTGTAGATGGGCAAGGAATTGTTTTAGAAGAAGCCCCGGATGATTTAGATGGAGCTCAACCAAAAAGAATTAATGTATTTTTAAAAGATGATTTAGTCTCCCCCTTATCAGAACGAAAAACATCCCCTGGTTCAAGAGTTAGATTAGTAGGAACAATTACAGAAGTACCAATTACCCTACGATCAGGTGGACAGGCAACAAAATATGATTTAATTCTTGAAGCAAATAACATAGAACCTTTAGAAGATGACGTTGGAGAAATGAATATTTCTGAAGAAGATATGGAAACTCTACGCAACATTGCAAAATCCCCCACAGTTATTAATGATCTTGCAGAAAGTATAGCACCTTCTATTTATGGTCATGATAAAATCAAAGAAGCATTAGTATTACAACTAGCTGGAGGATCACGGAAAGTGCGTCCTGATGGTGTGGTTACGAGGGGGGATATGCATATATTATTAATTGGAGACCCAGGGAGCGGAAAATCTCAATTACTGAAAAGAATCACGGCAGTCGCACCTAAATCAAGATTTACAAGTGGGAAAGGTGCAAGCGCAGCAGGATTAACCGCATCCGTTGTTAAAGATGAATTTTTAGGTGGATGGAGTTTAGAAGCAGGAACCTTAGTTCTTGCAAATAAAGGATTTGCAATTATTGATGAGTTAGATAAAATGACTAAAGATGACCGTTCAGCATTACATGAAGCTCTAGAGCAACAAACAGTCTCTATATCAAAAGCAAACATCCAAGCAACACTTCGGTGTGAGACTTCTGTAATCGCAGCAGCAAACCCTAAATTTGGACGATTTGACCCCTATGATTTAATTGCAAACCAAATTAATCTTCCACCTGCATTAATTTCACGTTTTGATTTAATTTTCCCAGTTAAAGATATGCCAAGTAGAGAAAATGATGAACGAACAGCAAGTTTTATTCTAAGTTTACATAAAGATCCTAAAAAAATTATTGCAAAAATAGATACAGACATTCTTAGAAAATATTTTATTTACATCCGTAAAAATATGAATCCTAAAATGACTGATGAAGCTATTGAAGAAATTAAAGATTATTATATCACCATGAGAAATTCTGGAGGAGATGAGGGAGGAATCAAAAGTATTCCAATTACCGCGAGACAATTAGAGGCTTTAGTACGTCTTGCTGAAGCATCTGCAAAAATACGGTTCTCAAAATTAGTGACGAAGCAAGATTCACAAAAAGCAATTGAACTGGTTAGTTATTGTTTAGATCAAATTGCAAAAGATTCTGAAACTGGAAAAATAGATATTGATAGGTTGAGCAGTAGGATTACTGCAACCCAAAGAAGTGGTATTAGTACTATTAAAGAAATTATTGCAGAAATGGAATCACAACTAAATTCAAAAATTATTCCTGTTGAAAATATTGTTGAAGCCGCACAAGAAAAAAATATATCTAAAGAAAAAGTTGAAGAAACTTTAGAAAAATTACGAAGGACGGGAGATATTTTTGAACCTAAACGAGGATTCATCCAGAGGTTATGATGACGGAACAAGCACAAGTTGATGAAAAAAAATTTGTACGACAAACTGCAATAAAAACGACAATTCAAGAAATAGGCCACAGTACATTTGTAAACACGGACCCTGAATTGCCTCATCACATTAAGACACTTCATCACGGATCAGTATATCGCGTAAATTTAATAGGCATTATCATTCAAAAAGAAAAAATAGGGTCAATTACTAATATGTTAATTGAAGATCAAACTGGTCAAATGGTTTTACGTTCATTTGAAGAATTATCCTACTTACAAAATATTAATGTAGGCGATTTTGTTTTAGTTATAGGAAAAGTACGTATGTATAATAATGAAAAATATATTTCTCCAGAAATTATGACAGTAACAAATGCTTTATGGCTAAAAGTACGTATGTTAGAATTGCGAGAGATGGTTGAATTAAATGTGATAAAAGAAGAAATGATTATACCTATAATTGAAGAAAAAATAAAACCTTCTATTGAAGAAGAAATATCAGATGAAACCAAAGAACAAGAAAAACTTCTTCCTGTAGAAAAAATTACAAAACTCATCAAAGATTTAGATCAAGGAGAAGGTGTTCTAATTGAGGATATCATTGAACAGTCCATATTAGATAATACAGAAAAATTAATTGAAAAAATGATGGAATCCGGAGATATCTTCCAAAATCAACCAGGTAGGGTAAAAGTTCTTTAGAAAAATAAAGGGGTAACATAAACTTCAACCACCCCAGCTACAATAATTAAACCCAAACTTATCAACACTAAATCCAACGCATCTACTAAAACACTTCTCTCTTCCATATTATGTTTAATTAATGCAATAGAAATAATTCCTCCCGCTAAACCAGCAATAAAATATGCCATTATCTCAAATACTCCATGAGTCATATAACGCATAAAACTAAAAACTGCAACACTAAAATAAGAGGTTAATCCTCCTAAACTTTCCGCAATTTTAACTTTCACAAGATTTCCAATTGCGGTTGCAATCACTGATGCGTTCCATGTTAATATAAAAATGGCACCTGTCCCATACAACAATGAAAATATTAGACAAAAGAATAATACTTTAAGGTTATTTACAAAAATCCTACTGAAAAGGTCTATTTTAGTAATATTGCCTGTAACATCCGTATTAATATTAACATTCACAGAATTAATAGCATTTTGTTGTAAAGAAAATATTGAATCAACCATAGCAGTTGGTAGAAATATATAAGATAAGACAAAAGCTGAGGTTATACCTAAAAATAAAAACATAAGGAAAACAAGAACCTTAGTATGTTCTTTTAAAAGAATAGACTCCTTCTTAATTTGCATATCTAACTCTTCTTCACCCTTAATAGTAGAATATAATATAGGTAATGTTGCAATAACAATTAAGAAAATCATTAAAATCCCTGCGATTTCTGTAAATACAACATAAGACATTGCTAACGCAATAATAGTATAAAGAAAACCTGCACCAAACATCTGCCACGGCTTCTTCTTTACAGTAAAAGGATTAAATAATGCTTCTAAAACCATGCTTTAGAAATAAGATAGAGGTATTTAAAGCTTCGGATTTCATATAAGACAAAAATATAATAATCAATTCTTATGATAACAAAAATAAAATAAATAATACAAATAATATAAATGTTATACCTATTCTCCTCTAAACAGACCTATTGCACTTAACACATTCCATAATACTTATGGAACTAAATATATTATCAATAATCAAAATAATATATATCCTAACATAACTATTCTTGTTAAATGAACACATCTTGCAAGTGTGACCCCTTGATTTCCGATGGAGATTAGTTAGTAAGGAAAAAATAAACTTCTAAAAAATATTATTATAATTGTTCTTACGAAAGATCACCCTTAAATAATCAATATGTCCTATTAAATAAAATAAACCAAGACACCTTGCCATTTCCGATGGAGATTATACCTTTATTCAATTTTAATGTAAATAATTCATGATTGCACTTAACCTTACTTATTAACACATAAACTCCTTTTAGAATGATAGTGATATTAATTAAACTAAAAACTATATTAAATTTATTTCAATAAATTCCTCTCAAACCTATATACCTTCATTTATTTGTGATCTCACCCTATCATCCTTTTTATCCATCAACATTCATAGTCTCTCTCATTCCCTCACATTCATATTCCTTCATATTTACTCTTATTCACTCTTATTCACTCTCATTCCCTCACATTCCTTCTTATTTACTCTTATTCATTCTTATTAACTCATATCCTTACATTCCTTCTCACATCCTCATCATAATCCTAAACACCATCATTTTGTTAACTTTTTTTTTTCTTTCTTTCTTTCTCTCTTTCTCTCTTTCTCGCTTTTTATCTTTCTATCTTTTCTATTTTGTTTCTGTATTTTTCAATATG
>JABMOA010000034.1 GCA_013204355.1 Candidatus Woesearchaeota archaeon
ACCCCAGTTTGCATCAATTTGAAACATCAATTGTTACAATTACTACTAAAACGCAACAAGTATATAAATGTTACGTTTTTGTATACTGGTTGTTGGAACCTAGGGTTTTGTGTACTGGGATTAATCTATTAAATAAATATTTTATTCAAACTAAGAACCAACAAGTCAATCACTCCAGGACCACCACCAGACCCTGATTATTCCAAGAAATATTCCACGCTTCTTAACCACTGGTAAACACACCTATGCGATAAGCAGATTTAATTTTCCTTTTTAAAAGTATAATATGCTTCAGATTCAAAATTCCATAAATTTTTCCAACATTTTGCATCTCCAGTCAAAAAATCAATCTGGATTGCGCCAAGTTCAAACCCTTTTTTAATAGTCTCTAAAATCAATAATTTACCCAAATTGCGATATGTTAAATTATATCCACCATTCAATACATAAAATATATTGTTATGAAAAGCGCAAAATTCTACAGCTTCAACTTTCCCATCAATTAAAACGGTAATCGGGTATAATAATTTTTTGAGATCAAGAACGTTGAAAAAATTTAAAACATCACCTGCAAATATAGGATCATTAAAATCAGATTCTTCGCCAAAACGAGCTACATTAAATTTTACAAATTCATTGAAATTTTCTAAATTTCCTTGATTCACGGTATAATTCAACTTTTCTAAATTACGGAGATCATACAATAAATTTTTTCGATGTTTTTTATTAAAACTATTCAAATAAATTTCTAGAGAAGAAGTTTTCTGACAATCAATAAAATACCGAAAATCAATTTGTTTAAAGAAATCTTTAAGATTAGGATATTTCTGCGTGATTGCTTCCACACATTTTCCATTTAAATCATGCAAAGTGAGAGGCAAAGGGAACTTTTCAAAAACCTCTTGAAAATAGTTTAAATCAAACCAAAAAACATTATTTTCTTGATAGCCTTCCCCAAAAAAACGATAAGATTTTTTTTCTTGATTGAACCATAATGGGA
The DNA here is from genome assembly GCA_013204355.1 of Candidatus Woesearchaeota archaeon. Taxonomy (GTDB): domain Archaea; phylum Nanobdellota; class Nanobdellia; order Woesearchaeales; family GW2011-AR9; genus 1-14-0-10-32-24. The sequence goes on from JABMOA010000034.1 coordinate 1,001, forward strand.
GAAGACCAATATCTTTTTTAGAATCATCTTCCAAAATTAAAAAATAAGGATCATATCTCTTAGAATCATAAAAAGAAGATATAACATCCCAATCATGCCATAATAAAAGGTTAGGAGTATAATTATCCCATAACAACTTACATTTCGTAAGGTTCTGTTCCACTCGAAAATTCATCTTAAACCTCACGCAAGTAACCCCAATTATGGAGTCTATCACTATCTTCAACCCACCGATCACCAATATCAGTTCGGTAATACATGTAAGGGATCAAGATATTTTTGATCCTGTTATAAACTTGCTTTTGTGCTTCTCTCATCGTCTGACCAGTTCCTGTAACAATCAAAGCGACACCGGCACTTCCTGTCAGAACCCATTCGCCATTAACAATTTTAACATCTTCAATGTGAATACCACCAGCATCTTCATTTTTCTTCTTAAATACAATAGTACTATCCTTAGAATGTGATTGAAAAATTCGTTCATCACGGAATGGATAAGGTGGAACTACAATACGCACCCCAATCTGGAAACCATTTTTTGTTTTAAAATGCATGTGTATGCCATTTGCAAGATTATACATGAAATCAGAAATTGGCATTTGAATACCCTCCTGTTGAATACTAATTGTGGGATAACCAAACCTTGATGTAAATTCTAAAGGATAAATCCCATTCCCATTCACAATACAATTTAAATCCATGTAACCAACAAACTTTTCTTTCCGAAAAGTCTCTTCCATTTTCTTTAATGTTGAATTAAAAAGACGGTTTGGTTCGCTCCAGAACATACTCGTTCCCATTTCTCCTGTTGATGGACCTAAAGCTCCAGGAAATAATTTTTTATGTTCAAAATTTATGTTAATGGGATAGACAAATTCATTTCCATTAAAAAAAACACCGACAGCAACTTCAACTCCTGTAATTCTTTTTTGTAATTGTAAAACAGGAATATCTTCAGCTCTTGTTTTAAGATAAGAATCTAATACTCTTATGACATCAGCACCATCATCTTCTTCACCAACAAAAAGGAGACCCTTCATATTTTGTGCTTCACCACTTGGTTTTATCACATATTTTGATGGATGTTGTTTAACATGAACAATAGCATCAGCTAACGACTTAAATTCCTTGTAAGGTAGAATTGAGACTCCATGCCTTTTTAATTCTTCTTGGCCAAAAGAACGGTCATCTTCTAACATATCTGTGTAAGGTGTACCCCCTACAACTTTCTTACCTTGTTCACGTAAATTTTGAGCAATAGTTCCTTGGCCTAAAACATCATCAAAAATGATAACATCAGCCCACTCTACATGTGACTCCCAATCATCTACCTTTGGAATAAACCCATCACCAATATCAGCTTCTTCTTTATTCTGGATAAAATATTTAACTTCCTGTCCTTCCTTGACCATTTGCCATGCAAGATCACTAATCAATGCATCATATGATATAAATAAAAATTTTCTAACGTTTTTAACTACTTTAACTTCTTTAACAGTACCATTCTGGCTAACCATGTGTAATTCATCTCCATTGTGTAATTTATATGTTGTTTTTTATTCCTTATTTATTTCATTTATATATAAACTTTTCATTTTATTCGGCTAATATGGAACCTTCTTTATTCTTTGTATTAGCGCCCCACGAGCAATCAAAGATTGCTGGGGGGTCCCAAAAAACTTTGTTTTTTGATACCCTGTCAAAGACGAGGCACACGAGAATATTTTTCTTATTCTCGTAATAGGTGCCGTGCCCTAATACAAAATTCTTGAGGGTTTCATATTAGCCATTTCATTCTTGTTAAGACCAAAACCAAACTAGAAAAGAAGAGTCAATCACTTCGGGAACACCACCGGTGAATACACCGGTAGCATGCTCGCTTCGCTCGGGTCCCTACGTTCGGACGTTGCTATTTCCAAATTACGTTTTATTGGATGTGCACCATTCGTGAATACACAAGTAGAAATAGCAATTTATAAATTCCCAAAAAACTCACCAATAACTTTCTTATAATCTCGTGTGACCATCAATCCAACTTTATCTGGGAAACAAGAATAATACTGATCCCATGCGAATCTTTCTTCTAAATACACAATCACACCTTTATCAGTACCACTTCTAATACATCTTCCTGCAGATTGAAAGCATTTATTCATGGCTGGAAATGTGTACCCATAATCCCACCCTTTGTTATATTTCCCATCGTAATAAGAAATCGTTTCTTTAGTCATGAGATCAGGACGTGCAAGAGGTAATCCTACAACGACAACACCAATTAATAAATCGCCTGGAAAATCTACACCTTCTGCAAAATTTGCTCCTGTAACAGCAAGTAACGTACCACCCATCATGCGGGCTGATTTGAAATCTGCAATAAAACGATCTTTCTCTTCTTTTGTCATTCCTTGTTTTTCAAAAAATAATTTTTTTGGTGTGGTAAAATACATACTAATTTGATCACGTAAATTATATGAGGGGAAAAAAAATGCGATGTTTCCAGGAACAAGATCATCTATCGCCATACAATGTTCTGCAATCTTTTTATACATTGCTTCTCCGCGAAGGTTGTATTTAGTACTAGTCTCAGGAACGATCATCACACGTTTATTTTCTGGTGGAAAAGGAGAAGGATATTCCTTTTCAATCCCATCTTTTACACCAAGCACATCCCGATACATAAACGTTGGTTTTAAAGTTCCTGACATTAAAACACCAGCGTGAACTCTTTTAAACACAACTGATGTGATGATTGATGGATCTAAACAAGCATACTTTAATTTGATAACAGGTTCTTGACGACCATATTCTTCTGCAATAATTCTTGTATATCCTTCATCAGATCCTTTCCATTCTTCTAAAAATGCACCAATCCCCCCAAGAAAACTTTTCCTTTGATTTTTTCTAATTTCATCTGCTGCAAATTCTAATTCATTAATGAGTTCATCATAATCTGTAAATAATCTTATACTATCAGTAAAATGACTTTGACGTATTTTTTTTTCTTTGTCATAACTTTCAAATTTCGCTAACTTATTGAGAATGCCATTCACTTCTTGTAACTTAGGTATTAATCCTGGATATCCAAATTTCTTTGCTTCTTGAATTGCACTTTTAAGCATGTATGTCGTTAAATTGGAACTCATCATATCTGTAACGCGTGAAGGCAAATTATGGGCTTCATCTACAATTACAATGATATCTTCCATATCAATGTCAAGTTTGTTAAATAATGTTGCCTGTACGAATGGATTAAATAAATAATAATAATCACCAATAATTATTTTTGCATCTTTTGCATGTGCTAATGATATTTCATAACTACACATACGTTTTTCTTTAGCTAAAGAAATTAATTCTTCATTGTGAATTGGACCTAACCTTCCTAACTCTTTCAGGAAGACTTTTGCTTCTACTTGTAGTGAGCTTTTATCTCTTACTTTATTATAAAATTCACATTCACCTTTTCCAACAATTGATTTACAATATTCATTAAACTCGTTTCCAAACAATCCTGCGACTTCCTGATTACACATCCATCGTTTCCCGATGAGATCTACACAAGAAAAATTGTTCCCTGTTTTATTTCTAATTTCTTTTAATGTATCAATTGCAATTTTATGCTGTGTATGTCTATTGGTAAGAAAGAAAACAATTTTCTTATGTTCAATAGCATGCTGTAATGCAACTGAAAGAGCAGATGCTGTTTTTCCTAATCCTGTAGGTGCATGCGCTAATAAAATTTTTCCTTCATTTAATGCAACCTCTACATCTGCAATCATCTCTTTTTGCCCATCACGAATTGTTTCATGCGGAAAGAACTCTAATACCTTTTCAGAAACCATTATTTTTCTAGAATAACAATCATTTTTAAAGCTTTACATAGCCCTATATAAGTAAAAGATGCATCTTACGAAATGTTTAAATACCTATTGCCTGTAAAATATGTATTACAATCAATAAATGTTTAAATATAACTATTTTACCCTAGAGTTTAGGGGAAAGTAGTGTTTTTGGGGGTGCCAAATTGAATCAGAAAGAGAAACAAATCTTCGACGTTTTTTTTAGAGAAAAACCGGCGATGATGTTGGTAGAATTAAAAAATGCCAGCAGCCATGTCTATGCCTCAGTGCTAGCAAAACAAATTGATTGCACGTATTCACATGTAGTCAAGATTCTGCAGGAAATGCAGAAAGCGGAATTAATCAATTTCAAAAAGGAAGGCCGTTTAAAGCTTCTAGAGTTGACTAAGAAAGGTCATGAAATTGCATCAAACATTGAAAGCATCAGAACTATGTTATAGAGCGAGTTTAGCACTATTCCAAAAATATTCTTTTAGAGTATTTTTGTTATAGTTCTGCTTTTAATGCTTTTTCTAAATTAAAATTTTAAAAATACAAAACATTTTATTCAAAAATAAAAATCCCAACTGAGCAAGCTCCGGGGTATTAAATTAATTGGGATTTTTAATCTTGTACTAGAAAAATAAGATTATTTTTCGGTACATCCCAAAAAATTATATTTTTTGATATGCTTTAATTCAATAACCGATGCGAGCATCGAGGTATTGAACCCAGCAAGAAATAAATATTAAACTAAATTGAAATTCCTTATAACCAAAAAATCAAAATTTAATTAAAAAAAAGAAAAAGAAAAAAAGTATCTAATCAAGATACATCTTAAGACGTTTGAAG
>JABMOA010000035.1 GCA_013204355.1 Candidatus Woesearchaeota archaeon
GCTGCAGGAGCAGCAGCAGAAGGAGCCGCAGCAGGAGGAGCAGAACCACTAGAAGTAGATGCAGATGTTGTTGATGATGTTGTAGTTGATCCAAGGAAAACATTTTCTGCAGGACATGTTTGATATAAAGGACCATAATCATAAAATGATGTGCCACTTACAATAATTTTAGAAGACACATTTTCAGTAAAAGGATAGTCTGATGCATTAGCAGAACTTGCAACATCAACATAACCGTCTCCATTTGAATCAGTCCCCATGTCACAATAATCATCATAAGTATTACCTTGCGGGTAACCAGAGACTGAAGTGTTAAAATGATTTATATATCCTGAAGTTGTTTCATAATTAAAATAATAACTGGATATACTTGAAAAGTTATTATAATAAAAAGAATTATTACTTGAAGGTACTGTGGCAGAAGTTAAGAGGATTGAACCAGTATTTCCTTGGAATGAATTATTTGTTACTATATTATCATGGGAATCTTCCAGTAAAAAACCGAAAATTCCATTAAACGTATTTCCTTGAATTTGTGATTCATTACAACCCATTACCAATCCATTTCCAAAATCAACATCAGATGATAAATCAAAAGAAGACCCATTTATGTTCAATAAATCTGACTCTAAACAATACACTCCTGTATTACCAGACGTTGTTGTTGTTCTAGAGATGTTAAGATTATCAAGAGTTACATTATGACTTAAATCTACATAAATTCCATAATGATAATCAACCATATTACACCCAATGATAGACACGTTATCTCTTGAAATTATATTAATTCCATCCTCTCCATAATTTGTAGGATGTTGGCCAAGAAGATTAGTGGAAGAACATGTTAAAACCGTATCATTTTGAGTGATATTTATTCCATTAACATAATAATTTCCTGGACAAAAAGTGGTAGTTGAACTAACAACTAAATCAGTTTGGGGTGTTGTACAATCCAAAGAAACTTCTAAATTTACTGAAGTACTATTAGTTTGTGTCAAATTAACTGATGTTTCATTATGAGAATCAGTTCCTTGAAATGTAAATGTGATACTAATATTATGAGGTGTTAGATAATTTATTCCTGAACCATTTTTTTGATATTCAGGAAGTATTAATGATACAATTCCTGTACTTGAAGTTGTTAAGTTATCATCAAGAATTGACGTTTCATTACGATATCCCAATACATCAACTCCTTCTAAGGGATTTCCTCCATTTGAAGTTGAGTTGACATCCACATACCATTTCACAAATAATAAGGATGTCCCATTTACTGTCATATTTGAGATATCAAATGTAGAATTAACAAGGGAATTATTTGTACTTGGACCCTCTGTGATTAAAATTGAATTCCCACTATTGTTATCAAACAAACTATTTATGATGGTGGTATTATCAGAATTATTTATTAATAAAGAATCAGTATTGTTTAAAAGAGTAATATTATTTAATTGAGAATTATTAGAATTTTCAAGATTTATACCAATAGAAAAATTAGAGATCTCTAAATTCATAAGTACAAAGTTATTTACACCAGATACATTAATCCCAATATTATTTGAACCAGGCCCAGATAATATTGTATTATTACCATAAAGTGTAACATTATCTGAAATTATATCAAAGCCAAAATTTGAACAAGAAAAATTATCACCAATATCAGAGTCACTTGATATAGCTGAACCACAGGATATTTGTGATAACGATAGATTAATTGATGTTTCAGTAATATTTAATAAATTTACACTGGTGCTATTTCTCGTAAAATTACCTTTTTGTGCCTTAACTGTTGTTGGGGTTAAAAAATAATTTATATTATCAGTTCTAAAAAATTCAGTGACTTCAAGAAGATCGTTACCGGAACTCGTAGAAGAAGTGGTGTCTTCAACCTCATTAATTGAATTAATAGCTGTAATGGTAGCTGAAGTTAATTGATCGCCATCTGAATTAGAAATATTAGCAAACACATAACTCTTAAAATAGAGGTATGAATTAGCTGGAACTACAAGTTTACTTTTATCATGTGTTGTATTATAAAAAGTCATATTAGATTGAGATCCAGACATTATTTGGACATCAAGAGTATTATTTTGAAAAAATGTATCCCTAAATACATTATTTAATATTGATCCTTGAGAAGAAATATTTACTACAACTCCATTTTCCTCTGCATATTCTGAAGAAAAAGTATTTGCATTTGATGCCAAATCATATACGACACTATTATTAAAATAAAAATTATTTTCATATGTATCTGAATCGCCTACGACAATAATTGCAGGACCAAGATTATGACTTAGATTATTTCCACTAATATTATTTGCAGAAACTCCTGTAGTTCTAATATAAATTCCTGCAGGAAATGAGTATGCAGCTGTTTTGGTGGCATTATTAAATTGTAACGAATTATTTGTAATATTAATTTTAGTATCATAATTATCTAAATAAATCCCTAAGGTTTCGGTCTTAGTGATTGTATTGTTTAAAATTGAAGATTCTGAAACATTATATACATAAATGCCAATTTCACTTGCATTGATAAGTGTATTATTTTCTATTACTGAAAAATTAAGATTATACAAAGAAATACTTTCATTGAATCCATCCAGGTAACAATTTAAAATACTAACATTATCAACACTATCAACAAAAACACCCTCTTTTCCAGTACCTGTGATTTGATAATTGTTACAATCAAGTATAACATTTGCAGAAGTAATATTTAGTCCTACTGATGGGCAACTCGTTAGTGATCCTGTTAAATTTATAGAACTTGTAAGACTATCACCACAAGAACATGCTGTTATGCCCCCACAATTAGATTGAATCCCTATTGAAGAAGAAGAAGAAGAAGAAGAAAAATCAGATTCATTCA
>JABMOA010000036.1 GCA_013204355.1 Candidatus Woesearchaeota archaeon
ATCTAAGCCTTTTTCATTGACTTCTCCCGCAAAAGCATTAGTTGTTTCATATTTTCGTTCTAGTTCAAAGTCTTGTTCTTTGTTGTTAATTCCAAAAAAGCTTTTGTGGTCTTCAAGATTAAGGTCTTCTAAAACATCATCTTGTTTTTCTGTAATGGCATCTTTACGTTCTTTCAAATCTACAGATGCTGTTTTAGAGTCTTCTTTTAAGACTACAATGACTGAAACTGTATCATTTTGATAAAGTTCTTGCATAATTTCTGTATCTACAACTGCTGCATAGGAAATTGAAACTAGTAAAAGGAGGAGAAAAATACTCAAGGAAATTTGTTGTTTCATTTTAATTGAAATAGTTCTAAGGGGGATGATGCTTGTGTAAACATGGAACCAATGCCTTGTCCCATTTTATAAGAAAAATCTTCTGATATTCCCGTTAATATTTGAAATAATGATGGCTCTGTTTCATAAAGAACCAAATCCACAGATTCAACATCATAAAGGTGTTTATAATATTCCTTTCCTGTTTCCATATCACCCAGTTGGTCTATTAATCCTAATTTTAATGCTTCAACTCCTAGATAAAACTCTCCTGTTGCAAGTGTTGCAACTTTTTCTTTAGATAATTTTCTGTTTACAGATACTTCTTCCACAAAATAATTATGAATGAGATCTATTTTTTTTTGTAGAATCTTTTCTTCATTAAGATCTAATTTTTTGTAAGGTGTTCCAAGATCTTTTAAATTTCCTGAAACTAAACGTTCATAACCAACACCATATTCCTTCATTAATCCTGAGAATTCTAAGTATGAAGAAATTACACCAATACTTCCAGTTATAGACATACGATTAGCAATGATATAATCTGTTGAGGATGCAATCCAATATCCTCCTGACGCTCCTGCTTCTCTTATTACTGAAATAACTGGAATTTCTGAATTTTTCACTGCAGTTCCAATTTCATCAGAAGCTACTGCTGAACCACCAGGAGAATTAATTTCAAGAATAATCCCATCAATGGAATAATCTGCATTTGCTTGATCTATGAATTGAATGATTTGCTTTGAAGAAACTCCTTGCTGTCCTAAACCAACATCTCCATTTGCTGTAATAACTCCTTCAATTGGAATGACTGCAATTTTAACTTTTGACGAAGGAGAATGATCAAGTGAAAATGAAATAATTGCGATAGGAACTCCGATAACAAAAATACATGCAAAAATAATTAAAGAGATTATAATAGCCCTATTACTACTGGTTTTCTGTCCTCTCCCCTTTTTCATGACGTTTAGTAAATGAATTTGATTTATAAATGTTTTTAATTCTGGAATTAGACATACAAAAAAGGTTAAGTAATTTTTTATACTACTTTTCTTAGACAACAAAAAAATAAAATGGTAGCGAAGGGAGGATTTGAATTCGGCAGTCACAAGAACGTATCTTATTGACCTCCTCCGACCTCTGGGTTATGAGCCCAGCGAGCACTCCTAGCTGCTCCACCTCGCTATCAAGAAGCTTGAAATGGATTCTTTTTAAAAAGCTTTGGGTCAAGAAGCGTTTGTGAAGAGATTCTATCTCATCCCAGAATATTTTGATTTATTTGTCTCAGTTCCATAAGAAAGATATTTAATTATGTAAAATAATTAGATCATATGATTGAGGAAATGTCCCACAAAGAATGGATCAAGGATTTGTATAAGAAAGTTCAGATGTACCATAAACCAAGAATTAGAAGCATCTTAGAGGAAAAGAATAGGTGGAAACCAATATGCAAGTAATATATGATTCTGGAGTTTCTTATCAAACGAATGAAACTAAACCAATCTGTTGTGGACGTAAATCAGGCACTGCTCAATTCCCATGTGGAAGTTGTCCATTTAATTGAGATGTTTTTCTAAATTTTTTAATGTAGAATTTATTGTTCTCTTGTCTTTAACTATGGATTGTGCTTCTTTTCCTACAAGAATAATCTTTTCTGGATTTAATTCTTGAATTTGTTTGTCTAACCATAAGTCTTTACAGGTCTTGAGGTTTTCTTTGGTTGTATTTCCGTAACATTTTGTAATATGTGTGACGAATACGTTTTCTAATTTTAATGTAGAAATACCTAAACGATCTTCAGCATCTGTAGGTGGTGGTAGAACAACCATGATTTTTCCTTGTCCATCCCCTGGAACTGCTAGTGTACGTGATTTCCAAAGAGGACAGGCTGTACATCTTCGGATTTCTTCTGCAATTGAATATAGTGTCATAAATGGATAGAAACTAATGTGATTTAAAAAAGTTGAGTTTTTTATAAGAATCTACAAGAATTAGCATTCTGGACTTTCATTCAGAAAGTATCAGAATTAGCATTCTGGACTTTCATTCAGAAAGTATCAGAATTAGCATTCTGGACTTTCATTCAGAAAGTATCAGAATTAGCA
>JABMOA010000037.1 GCA_013204355.1 Candidatus Woesearchaeota archaeon
CGCAGGTTCAAGTCCTGCCGTCCGCATATTTTTTTCTAAGAAGACTAATCAAAGCATAAATAAAAATACCTATTATTCCAAAAATTAATCCGGCCACCCTATAACACCGTGTATTATTGATATGGAATTTGCAAGTGATTTACTAATTAATACCATTACTTTTATATAATATATATCCAAAGATGGACTCATGACAAAGAAAAATGATACTACCTTACCTGTATTGACACATATTTTATCTTGGTTAACTGGTTTTCTAGGACCTTTAATTATCCTATTAGCGACTAAAGATAAAAATGCTAAAAATCATGCTAGGTTAGCCTTAAATTGGCAATTTAGTATGTTGATATATGTGGTTATTTCAATGATATTAATGTTTGTATTTATTGGATTTTTAACTTTGTTTGCTTTAGCGGTTATGAACATAATTTTTTGCATCGTAGCAGCTGTAAAAGCTGGGAATGGTATATTGTGGAAATATCCTATGTCCATACCATTTTTTAAGCAACAATAGTTTTATAGACTTCTTCTTTTTTTTTTCTTTATGCAAGTTAAGAATCTTTATGTTAAAAAAACACGAGATGAGCTATTATAAATCATATGGGATAGAAAATGTTAGATGATGATAAGATTAAACCTGTTTTAGAAAGAATTCTTGCATTTGTTCTTACAGATCAAAAGTTGTTTAAACAAGAATTAGGAAAAAGAGCAAACTAAAGTTTTTTATACTCATTAATTCTATTATGGACATGCCTATTGAAATTTGTACAATCGGAGGGTTCTCCAGAACGGAAGGAAATTCTGTTGCAATTAAAGTTGATGATGAAGTTGTTCTGTTAGATATGGGTCTTTCTATGGAGAATTACATTAAACATCAGGAAGATCGTGAAGATGTACGGTCTGCGAAAACTTATAAGGAATTACTTAAAGTTGAAGCGGTCCCAGATTATAGTCATATCAAAGATTGGATGGATATGGTTGTTGCAATTGCACCTTCACATGGTCATTTAGATCACGTTGGTGCTGTGCCGTTTGCGGCATCCTTATTTCCAAAGGCTGCTGTTGTATCTACACCTTATACAATTGAAATATTGAAAGCAATTTTAAAGGATGAACATATTAATTTACCTAATAAAATAATTACAGTAAAATTAAATGGAACCTATAAGGTTTCAGAGAAAATTACATTAGAATTTGTGGAAATGACTCATTCTATCCCCCATACTGCAACAATCGTTGTGCATACACCTTATGGAAAAATTGTATATGCAAATGATTTCAAATTAGATCATACACCCATTATTGGAAAACCTCCAAATCTTCCACGTTTGAAGAAGTTAGGGGAGGAAGGGGTTAATGTAATGTTTATGGATTGTCTCTATGCACATTCACATATCCACACGCCTTCGGAACAAGTTGCAAAGCAATTATTACAAGATGTAATGCTTGGTACAGAATCTCGAGGAAAGGCCATGATTGTAACTACATTTTCTTCACAGATATCTAGATTAAAAAGTATCATTGAAATGGGTAAAAAGCTAAATCGGAAGATTGTATTTTTAGGTAGATCTCTTAGCAAATACGTAGGTGCTGCTGAACGCATAAATTTAGTACATTTTTCGCAAGATGTAAAAATGTATAGTAGGAGGGATGAAGTTGAAAAGATTCTTCGTAAAATTCAGAAGGATGGTCCTGAAAAATATTTAATCGTATGTACTGGTCATCAAGGTGAACCTCGTGCAATACTTTCTCGGATTGTTAGAGGAGAATTAGATTACCAATTAAAAGATGGAGATATTGTTATATTTTCATGTCGCGTGATTCCTGTTGAAACAAATATTAAACATCGTGCAAAATTAGATTCTGATTTGAAGAAAAAAGGCGTACGTCTCTTTAAGGATGTGCATGTTTCTGGTCACGGTGCTCTTGAGGACCATAGAGATTTATTAGAATGTGTGAAACCTAAATTATTTATTCCAATCCACGCTGAACCTGCAAAAGCAAGGATGTTAATAGATTTTGCAAAGCCACTTGGTTTTAAAGGGAAAGGTATGATTGATGGTGGAAGGCTGGTTGTTAAATAGGTGTTAATACTTCTCCATAACAACAAATTTTATAAACCCAGAATTCTCATATATTAATTATGAAATTAGTCTTAGCAGAACCAAAATATTTTAAGGACAGTATAAGTATTGTATCTGAGTTAGTAAGTGAAGGTAAGTTTAAGGCAACAAAGAATGGATTAAAGCTAGTAGCGATGGATCCTGCGAATGTAGCTATGGTTAATTTTGAACTTCTAAGCAGTTGTTTTACTGAATATGAAGTTGCTGGGGAAGAAGAGGAAGTTGCAATTAATCTTGCAAATTTGAAACAAATCTTACGTAGGGCAAAGGGGGAAGATATTTTAACCCTTGAAACAACTGAAGATAATAAGTTAAAGATTGAAATGAAGAGTAATACAATACGTTCATTTTCTATTCCAACATTGGAAGTAGATGATAAGGAACAAAAGGTTCCTGATTTATCATTTCCAGTAGTTGTGGAGATGGATTCTGCTACATTAACAGAAGCAATCGAGGATGTAAGTGTTGTTGCTGAATCAGTAACATTTTTGGGAAGTAAAGAGTTATTATGTGTTAAAGCTGAAGGAGATTTGTCTAAAGCTTTTATTGAAATCCGTAATAATGACACTACAACCATTAAAGTTAGCAAAGATGAAAAATATAAAGCAAAGTATTCTTTAGAATATTTGAAAAAAATGATTTCTGGAAGTAAATTGTCTGCGAAGACAACATTATATTTTAATACTGATTATCCTATGAAATTGGAATATAAAGTGACCGATAGAGTTTTGTTAAGTTTTATTCTTGCGCCTAGAGTAGATAATGATTAATTATTTCAACGATTCTAATAATTCTTTAATATCTTTAAATTCATGACATTTCAGATTATAACAATCCTGAGTTTTATCACTCCTTATTTGAATACAATTGGCAGGTAATAGATTCCAATCAATGTTCTCTGGTGAATGAATGATATGCCAATTTCCATTCTTAATGAAAACCATCAAATTAAAAAAATCGTGATGGAACGGACTTTTGTATTCTGTAGGATCATATTCTTCTTCTAAAATAATTGAAGCTCTTAATTGTGCCATTTCAGCTAAGGAAGAACTAGAAGGTGAGGGGTGATCAAAGGTACTTGCTTGGATTTGTAAAAAGTCAGAGGTTTTACTTTCTATCCAACCTTCTTGTTTAAATCCATGTAATTTTTTGTTGAACTTTTTAACAATTTCTTTATATTCACCAGTTTCTTCATAGATATACGTTACAAATAATAACATTGCAGCATAATCTTCTAAAAATTCTCCTAATTGTAATTGTCCTTTATGGGAACTATGATGCAAAATTCCATTTTCATAATGTTTCTCAAGAAGATTTTTAAATAAGGAAATTGCTTTAAATTTATATTCTTCATTACGTGAACTTCTATATGCTTGTATGAAACTAATGCCAATCAATGCGTTCCAACTTGTTACAAACTTTTGATCTGTAAAAGGCTGTTCTCTTAATTTGCGAATGTGTAATAATTTTTCTTCAATTTTGGGTATAAAGTGGTTATTTTTCTTAATCAAATGAATTTTTCCTTCAAAGTTTTTTTCAATCAAATATAACTCCTGAAATTGTTTATATTCAGATTCTGTTAAATTTTGTTCTAATTCTTCTTTATCCCACACATAAGTTATGCCTTCATGGTGATTTGTATCTGCATCATGCGCTGAGAAATAAAGATGATTAAAAAATGTTTCATCTAGGCATATAACTATTTTTTCTATGATTGTGTGATACAATGGTTTTTTTAGAATTTTATAGGCTACACTATAAACCCATAATAACATTGATTGGTCATATAACATCTTTTCAAAATGAGGAATTGTCCATTCTTCATCTACACAATATCTGTAAAATCCACCTTGTAAATGATCATGTAATCCACGTTTAGCTATTACATCTAATAAATTTTCAATAATTTCTTTAAGGTCTTCGTCTTGATTTTTTTCATAATAGCTTAATAAAAATAATAAAGTATTATGCGGGGGAAATTGTGGTCCTGGATGAAGATGATTATGTTTGATACTTTGAATGATTTCCATCTCTTCAATTGTTTCCTCATGAGAATCTGATGGAATGAATTTTTGAACTTGATCTTTTTTTTGATCAAAAAATTCTTTCACGCCAGAAATAACATCAATAAATTTAGGTAATCCATGTTTTGATTCTACTGGAACATAAGTTACTGCTAATAGTGGTTTTATTTCTGGTGTTAAAAATACATTTAATGGCCAACCACCATGCCCCTGTGTTTCTTGTATGAAGGCCATCATAAAACGATCAATATCTGGACGTTGTTCCTTATCAACTTTGATACATACAAAATGCTCATTCAAGAATTCTGCAATTTCTTTATCGGAAAACGCTTCTCTAGCCATAACATGACACCAATGGCATGTTGCATATCCCACAGAAACTAAAATAATTTTGTTATGATCCTTAGCATAGTTAAGAACCTCTTGAGACCATTCTTGCCAATTTATGGGATTGTCGTGATGCTGCTGCAAATAAGGAGATGTTGATTTTTTTAAATTGTTAATTTTGACATTAATCATTTATTATTTTTAAATTCCTTCTTTATAAATATCTTTTACTTCTTCATCAGAAACGTAAGTTTTTGTGATCACTTCCTTATCTTCATCGGAAAAATCTTTAACTAAAACAAATATTCCTTGTGTTCTATTTTTACCTACAGTAAATTCTGTAACAATTATTCTCCCTAAAAATTTCCACTCTGTTGTTCGTAGATCCATTGGGACATTTATTTGATATAATCTGTGACCTTCTTTGAGAAAATGATATTCTTTACCTAGGATTAATGGATTTGGTAAATTTTCTTCTTTTAACCGTAAACAAGCTTGTAATAAAAAAGGATTTCCCATAAATAATGAAGGGTCTTTGTGATTTATATAATTTATGTAGTTAGGTGATAAGATTAGTTCATTCAATGGTAATATCAAAATAATCTAATAATCCAATCACGTCTGGATTTGAGAATTTTGCTTTTTCTACTTGATTGATTCTAGGATCTATTGAATAATTTACAGCATTACGGAAATCTGCTTTTGATAAATTTGTATGCTCAAATGTGGTTTTGTTTAAATCAGATTCAGAAAAATTGCTAGAACTTAAATCTACATTTGTGAAATAATTTCCTATTAGTTTAGACCTTAAGAATTCTGTCTTTGGCATCTTAAGCCCATGAAAATCACAATTCATAATCATGCAATCGCTGAAATTCATTGATAATAGGAAAGGACGTACTTTAAAAAAGTTTAAACCTAAAATTTTACATCCTGTGAATGAAACTTCTTGAAACCCACAATTGTCTACTTGGGTATTACTAAAATTACAAAGACTAAATGTACAATCTACAAAGGTGCAATTTGTTAAGTTCGCATCGCTGAAGTCCACGTTATTAAACGTGCAATCAATATACTCTTGTGATTCCAAGGGTTTCTGCGAATAGTCTTTATTTGTGAAATGTTCTCTTTCAATTGTTGTTGAGTGGGACATGTTTTTGTTAGAAGGGAAGGTATTTATATTATTTTAGGGTGGATCAACTAATCTCTTAACCGATATCCAATCTTGAACAGATGCACACACAACGCACCAAATCCAATTACTAGGACTGCAACCAATCCTATAGAAAATCCTAAACTTACATCTGAGGTTCCTATAAATCCATACCTGAATCCGTCTACCATATAGAGGATTGGGTTGAAACGAGCTACGTTCTGCCACATTGGAGGTAACATTTGAATACTAAAGAATACGCCTCCTAGATATGTTAATGGCGTGATGATAAAGGTTGCAAAAACATTCATTTTGTCAAAGGATGTTGCCCATAATGCGGTGGCAATTCCTGCGAATGCAAATATGGTTGATACCATAATCATGAAATATGATAAGATGAAGAAATTGCTTACGGTGATGTCTGCAAAGATGTAGCTAACACCCAATATACTCACTCCAACTAAGACGCCTCTGAACACTGCGGCCATGGTTAAGGCTGCGATGATTTGCCAGTATGATAGGGGTGAGACAAGCATTTCTTGAATATTTTTTTGGAATTTTGAAATAAACAAACTGCTAGATGTGTTCATGTATGCTGACATGATAACTCCCATCATTAATAATCCGGGAATGATGAATTCTAAATATCCAACATCACCCACCATTTTGATTCTTGATCCCAAGGAATATCCGAAGATGAGAATAAATAATGTTGATGTGATAACTGGAGGGATGATTGTTTGCTGCCAAACTCGTAAGAACCTAGAAGTTTCACGTTGTGCAAGTGTCCACATTCCTGTATTATTTCCCATTTGTTAAGTGTATAAAAATGTCCTCCAATTTGTTTTTGTGTGTTTCCATTTTTTCTATAGGTAAACCTTGGATGTCCGCCAAAACAGTTTCCCATTTGTCTTTCTTTTGATCTAATGCAATCGTCATTATTTTTCCGTTGATGGTAACATCATATTTTTTTAAATTTGCAGGAATCTTAAGTTCTTCTTTTAATGTCAAGCATAACCTTTCTCCTTCTAGTAATTTTAAAAGATTGTTTTTAGAATCTAATGTGGTAATTTCTCCATGATTGATGATTGCAATCCGTTCACATAATTCTTCTGCTTCTTCTAAATAATGAGTTGTTAATAAGATTGTAACGCCGGATTTATTTAATTTACGAATAAATTGCCAGATTGATTTTCGTGTTTCTACATCAACCCCTGCAGTTGGTTCGTCAAGAATAAGAATTTTTGGTTCATGGACTAATGCGCGTGCAATCATTAACTTTCGTTTCATGCCGCCGGATAAAGTGATCGCTTTCATATCTTTCTTTTCCCACAATCCTAATTCTTTGAGGACTTTTTCTATTCTCTTCTTTCTAAGATCAGAAGGAATGCCAAAATATCCTGATGCAAAGTAAAGAATGTTATAGACTTTTTCAAATTGATCAAAATTGAATTCTTGTGGGACTAATCCTATTAAAGCCCTTGCTTCTTTGTAATCTTTTACGACATCCTTACCAAATAATGTGACCTCGCCTGAGGTTTTATTTGCAAGTCCTGTGAGAATATGAATGGCAGTTGTTTTCCCTGCACCATTTGGTCCAAGTAATCCGAAGAATTCTCCTTCTTGGATTGAAAATGTAATTCCTTTAAGGGCTTCTGTTTTTGGATAAATCTTCTTTAAATCTTTAATAGTTATTGCGTCCACAATAAAAAAGTTAGGTGGGGATGTTATAAAGGTTGTGGATAAACTTTTTATAAGGGCACTCATTTACAGAAATATGAATTACTTCAAAACTATCAAAGAAGCTTTGCAAACAGTATTTTTCTCAAAGAAGTATTATGCAATCTCACTTATTGCGGGAATTATAATCTTTTCATTAAATGCAGTAATTAGAAATTATAAATTATTATTTGACCAATTTTCTTTTTCATTATTGTTTAACTTGGTTCTTGGTACATTTACATCATTTGCAACAAGTATGTGGATTTCACTAATTATCGTTGCAATTCTTACAGGAATAATTGTTTCATTTACAGTATTTTTAATTGGTCGTCAAATTAATTCATCAGGTGTATCTACAAGTATTACAAGTATTTTCATTGCAATTGTTGCACCAGCATGCCCATCATGTGCCGTTGGTTTGTTTGGGATTATTGGATTAGGCGGGTTAATGGTGTACCTCCCATTTAGAGGAGAAGAGTTTGGTCCATTGGCTATCTTATTAATTGCAATTTCTTTAGGATATCTTTCTAAGAAGGTTGTGACGAATACTTGTGAGATAAAAGAAAAAGAGAATTAACCTTTAAACCCTAATTTCTCAGTAAGTTGTTGGATTGTAAATACGCCTGATACTTTGTTTCCATCTGCAAATTGCCATGTTGGATAAGAATTAATGCCTTCTTGGATACAAATTGGTGTTTGTGCTTTCCCATCTGGTGTGGAGCACTCTACATAATTAATTTTCTTAAAACTTTTTCCAAGGATTGCTTTTTGCTGTGCACACGCACTACACCAAAATGCACCATACATTAACACACCTTCTTGCGTAAGATGTTCTGCCAACAAATCATTTTTTCCTGTACATCCTGCTAAGACCAAGAGTGATACGATTGCAAATATTAAGAGTATGTTATTGATTTTCATAAATAAGTTAGGTTGGTCTTTTGTATTTAAATGTTATTATTTTTGAGGCTCTGTAGAAA
>JABMOA010000038.1 GCA_013204355.1 Candidatus Woesearchaeota archaeon
ATATATTCCTCATGTTGCAGAAGGATTAAAAGAATTATTAGGGTTTGATGAAATTAAAAAGAAAGAAATTGAAGATAATCTTACAGAAATTCTTGAACAAACACGAGGAGAATTAGAAGAGATTACAATTGATAACCCTGAATATGATCCAGAATTTGCAGCAATTGGAAGAGAAGAAACGTATGAAAATGATGATGATGATGATGAAAACAACGAGGATGAAGACGATTTTCCAAAAAAAGTAAAAAGTAAAAAAGTGATTATCTCTCCAAAGCCTAAAGAATCACAAAGAACATTAGAATAAATGGATAAACATACAATGACAAAAAAAGATCAAGAAAATAAAGTTGAACAAAAAATCAAAGAAATTGCACAAGAAGTTTATGATGCAATTCATCTTAAAGAAAAACCAGAACTGGAATCTCCAATCCGTTCTCTAAACAATGTATCTTATAATGAACAAGAAGGATTCTTTAAAATGTTGGGTAAAACAAAAGTAAGAACTTTGACTGCTAGCACAATTAAAACATTTGCCCAAACCCTAAGAATGATGAGTTTATCTAAAGAATTGATTAAAGCTGAAGATATTGCAACAAAAAGGGAAGCTTATTACGTTAGTAAAAATTGGGGTGAAGCACGATTTAATGAACAACCAGAATCAGATTCAGTCATGGATGATATTGAAGCAATGATGATGGTTAACAGAGAACAAATAGGATTTATTCCTGAAGAAAAAGGTGGCGCAGTTGCAGGAGAATTAACAGTAATAGATAAAGATGATGAAGGAAAAGATTTACTCATTGATTGTACCAGATTTGGAGCTGGGGCATATTCCATTCCTTCATCTGTAGAACATTTAAGATTTAAAACAAAAGCTAAATTTGTCTTAGCAATTGAAACATCAGGTATGTTTGAACGTTTAAACAAACATAAATATTGGAAAACAGCTAACTGCGTCCTTATTGCAATGGGTGGAGTTCCAACACGGGCATGTAGAAGGTTTATCAGAAAACTTGCGGATGCAAATGATCTTCCTGTTTACGTATTCTGCGATGGAGATTTCTACGGATACTTTAATATTTATAGAACACTTAAAGTAGGATCTGGAAACGCTGCGCATATTAATGAATTTTTCTGCGTACCGCAAGCAAAATACATTGGAATTACACCTGATGACATTACTGATTACAAACTACCTACACATCCATTAAAAGATGTGGATATTAAACGTGCAAGAGACGCATTAAAGAATGATCCATTCGTAAAACATCACAAAGAATGGCAAAAAGCAACTGAAGTACAAATCAAATTAAAAGCAAGAGCAGAACAGCAAGCACTTGCAAAACACGGATTAAATTTTGTAATAGATGAATATCTCCCACAAAAATTAAAAAATCCTAAGAAGTGGTTACCTTAGGTTATTTAATTTATTTTAAATTTTATTTTAATTCTGGAAAATTAGGATACTCAATCGCATGTAATTTCCCCCTTTTTCCTAAAAGTCTTTGATTATTTAGAGGAATAGAAGAATGATACAAGGATAATATTTCACTGACCAAATCAGGAATCTTAGAAATATAAGTTGGAAACTCTAACACTTTTAGGAGGTTAGAACTATCATTCCCCTTAAGCATTTCAAGGAAAGCCATATTTGAAAAAACTTTAATTTTTTTACGAAAAGATGATTTATCCCCAGAAAAACGATGATAATACATATGATCATATGAGAATCCAAGTTTTTCTACACCATCTTTATCAAATTTACATAAAATTCGCTTATCTCCAGAAGAACCAATTTTTAAAATATATAAATCATCTTTAAAATAACGAGATTTTTTATTACACTTAAGGATTATACCACGATTTATTCCACTGGGAGAGGCATTAGAAAAATTTAACCCCCATTCATCAAAGAGATCCACAGCACGTTTAATATTAACTAAATAAGTTTCTAATGCTTCTATTGATTGATCGTATGTCTCCATAAATTGAGTATGGGCCAAATTAGTAGAAACATAAGATTCATCTAAACTACCTTCTAAGCCTAACATTAATCTCTCGTCTCGTTCAATTACCAATTCTAAATCTTGATTTGCCATCATCTAAATATATTTAATTTAAAAAAAATCTAATCACGCAACACACGCGCATCTTTTCAAACCTTTGTTTAAGGCTGTATTCTTAGAACCAAATTGTATTTGATTCTTTGGTTGAATATTTTTTGCATATGCACATTTTGTACTATGAAATTTAGTTGCAGTTTTTGATGCAATAAATATTGCTTTTGTTTTCCGTGCTTGAATTATAATTTTTTTTGTATTATTACTAAGAATTTTTGTGTTTAAACTCGCTACTTTTGCAATAAGTTCAAAATTTGATCTTCGTAAATAGGCTACATCAGATTGTAATCCTGTGATTATTTCGTATAATCTACTAATATCTACCTTTACTAAATTGAATGAGCTAATTGTGTTTATTTCTAATTGATTCATGTTAATTTCCTCCTAATCTCCTATTATTGAGCTAGTTTATAAACTCTCCGTCCCTTTTTAGTAGTATCATAAATTACTTAAATCAAATCATTAAAATCAAGTATATGAAGAAAGCAATCTTAATAGTGGGATTATTAACACTTCTCTTCATCGCAGGATGTGATGGAGCACAAGAAGATACCACCACGGAAACAGGTGAAGAAGAACTACAAGAGGTAACTACAATGAAAACAGCAACATTTGATACAACATTAGGTACATTTAAACTTGAATTATTCACAGATTCAATGCCAATTACAACAAAGAATTTTATTGATTTAGCAGAAAAAGGATTCTATGATGGTACAAGATTTCACAGAGTTATTTCAGGATTCATGGTACAAGGTGGAGACCCATTAAGTAAAGATAAATCTAAAGTTTCAATGTGGGGCACAGGAGATCCAGGATACAAAATTAAAGACGAATTTACAAATGCTAATAAAAACAATCGTGGTACAATTTCCATGGCAAACGCAGGACCAAACACAGGTGGCAGTCAAT